>JANLRI010000366.1:0-4077 GCA_031361565.1 Betaproteobacteria bacterium
TGCCTTATTGTCGGTTAATTTGCGGCCTTAATGAATTCACGCACCTGAGGATAGATCTGTTCGCGCCAGCGGCGGCCAGAGAAGATGCCATAGTGGCCCGCCCCGATGGCAATAATATGTTTTTTGTCTTTGGCGCCGATACCCTTACAAAGGCCCTGCGCGGCTTCGGTTTGACCTGAGCCTGAAATATCGTCGTGTTCTCCTTCGACCGTCAGGAGCTTCACGCCTTTGATATCTTCAGGGGCGACACGAACCAATTGGTCTGCAACTTTTACGTGCCATTGCCCTTTGGGCAATAAATGATCTTGGAACACGGTTTTAATCGTGTCGAGATAGTATTCCGCAGGAAGATCGATGACGGCATTGTATTCATCATAAAACTCGCGGTGGAAAGCGGCATCGTTAAGGTCGCCTTTGACCAAGTCTGTGTAGTAGTCCCAATGAGACTGGGCATGACGATCCGGGTTCATGGCGACGAAACCAGCGTGCTGCAAAAAGCCCGGATACACTTGACGACCGGCACCCGGATACTTGCTTGGCACACGGTAAATCAGAGAGTTCTCAAACCAGGAGAACGGCTTTTTAATGGCTAAGTTGTTGACTTCGGTGGGGCTGCGACTTGGATCGATCGGGCCGCCCATCATCGTCATCGAGAGCGGCATGTGAGGCTCTTTCAGAGTGGCCATTAAGGATACTGCCGCCAGAACCGGGACGGTCGGCTGACAGACCGACATAATGTGCAAATCAGGGCCTAACAGGCGCATGAATTCCATCGCATAGGCGACGTAATCGTCGAGATGGAAAGGGCCCGCCGACAGCGGCACCTGCCGCGCATCGATCCAATCTGTGATGTAGACATTGTGATCGGGCAACATCCCGCGCACGGTATCTCTTAATAGAGTGGCATGATGACCCGATAGCGGCGCAAAAATAAGCACACTGGGGTCGGCTGAGCGCTTGGTCAGTCGTTCCGGCAGCAGTCGCTCAAAGCGCAAGAGACGGCAGAATGGTTTGCTGAGCTGCACTTTTTCCACAACCGAGACGGTTTCACCGTCGATGGTGGTCGTGGTCAAGCCGAAGGCGGGTTTTTCGTATTCTTTGCCAAGACGATTGAGTAAATCAAACCCCGCCGAGAAACGGCTAGCCATCGGCATGTAAGAGAACGGGCTGTACGGATTAGCGTAAAGCTGGCTCATCGTGGTTGCCCAATCCGAAACCGGATTGAGAATGGCGCGCTGGGCTTCGCGAATTTGATAAAGCATAGTTTGACTTGTAAATGGTTCGTCGGATCAGAATCGCCCGAAAAGGGCATTTTCGGGCGGAATTACTTCGCAGTTTATCTAAAAATCATAAATCGCCTCAAAGCGCTGACCAACGGCGATCTTTTGGCCCTGGCCTTCGTAGGCCATCGAGTTCATCCCGAGTACAGCTCCATCGACCGCTTCATGGTAACGATAGGTGGCTAGTTCTGCCGCCGGATCAAATCGTGCGAGGCTTCCAGTCCAAGGGTCAACCCGGGGGATAGGGCAACGCGGGCAGGGCTTGACCAAGCGAAGCGCGACGGACATGGGGCGCGGCGCAACTGCGGATTGCGACCGGTTCGCATCAGGTTCATCCATCAGCAGTAGCGAATGCACAAAATCTTCCTCGTAGGCCGCTAGACCCGAAATAACGATATTGGGCCGAAAGCGCTCAATGACAAGGCTCTTAAGGTTCATTCTCTGGGCAAGATCAATGACTGAAGCCTGACCCAGGACCAAAATTGGATAACCATCTGAAAAATAGGTTCGGCCGGTCAGCTCGCCAGTCCAGGCTTTGTTACATTGTCTGGTTTCAAATTCATTAAAACGTACCAGACGTACTGGACGTTGCAAAAAGTCGCTCAGGAACTTTGAGGCTTGATGACCGCAGTCGATGGCTTGCCCTTCGAATTTCCAGAGAAGAACTTTGCGCGATGCGGATTCGTGCGAGGGTTCGACCCGCTGCATGGGAGATGTTTGATCGAGCTGGCCTTGCGCGTTAGCCAGTTGCAAGTGCAGTTCGTACTCTCCGGCTGCATTGCGGGGCAGGCTGGGCACAATTCTAGCCATCTCCGGACATTCGCGTTGCGTAAGAAAAACGCCTTGAGGGTCGACGATCATCCAACGACGATCATTTTCCAGACCTTCGTCCAAAACAATGCTGTCCGAGAGCGATATGCCCCGGCACGATTTAACCGGGTAGATGATGAGTTTCTCGATCCTTGGGTGCTCAAGGACGCGTTCTTCACGGCGCGTGGCGCCGAGGCTAGGCCGGGTTGAGTCTAAGGACATAAGCGACTCCTTGCAGCGAGTTGTGGCTAACGAGAGTGCCTTAACCACGCCGAGTGCTGCACTTCGAGCACGCGATTTTGAGCTAGCCTTGCCTTGAGCTCTTCAAAATCTACCGCGAAAAGTGGTTGATCTTGTGCTTCACAGGCGAAAACATAGCTCTTTTGGCCAGTGACGGGGTCCCGTACGGACTGCAAGCATTGGCCGCAAATGCCCTTCATCATGCACTGCATGGAGGCGTTCACAGAAGCGAAAGCCTTCAATTCGGAATGGAGATCTTTAGAGAACTCCGTTCGGCAGGCCTGCGCCACTGCGCCCATCATTCGGTCGGAGCCAATCACCAGGAGATGCTCAATTTTGGAAAGTAATTGATCGCGCTGTAGCTTCCGTACGCCTTGCAGGACATTGCCCGTAATCACTTGGTCTTGGGCTCGACATAGGGGGGCGCCCTCAGCCAAGCTTTCGAAGCACCAGATGACATGGTCGGCGGCGGCTTCGATGGAGGCTTGATGAAACAAGTCTTTCATCGTGCGATAAGCCGCGACATAGAACACTTCGCAAGCTTGCGCTCGGCAGGCTTCACCGATGGAAAACAGCACGGCATTGCCCAGACCCCCACCCAAGAGCAAGACTTTCTTTTGACGCGGTATCGCGCTCGGGCTTCCGCAGGGCCCCATGAATACCACCTCTTGGCCCAGTCCCCAGTCGCTGGTCAAAGCGCTTGAAGCGCCATCCTGCAAAATAATCGTCGATAGTCGGCCACTTTGAATATTTGCGCTTGCCCCGGTCATCGCTAAAGGTTCCGCAGCCTGCAAGGCACTTGATCCGGTCTTGGTTTGTAGGGCTTCGTAATTCTGTAACTTAAAAAACTGACCCGGTTGGAAATTGCTGGCCGCAGCAGGAGCGTTTACCCCTAGCTCGATGATCCCCTCTCGAAACTCACTGCTATCCGACAGATGCGCATCCCAAAGTTTTCCCAGGCGAGTGCAAAAGTGCTCAAAGGGCTCTTGCGTTCGAGCCGGTGCTGCGTCTGCCAATAATCCGTCTATTAAAGTGCTGGCCCGTGCTGCGGAGGCCATCGCCTTGACGACACTACCGGCATAATTGGGATGCATGTCGCCAAGAATACTCATTCCCTCGTGGCCCTCAATAGCGAACCCCTCGGCTTGATGTGCATCGGCGGTGAGGCTTCGCTGAGGTATTGTCTGCGATCTGGGCAGTACGCCTGAGGACGATTGGGCGAGGAAGTCGTTACGATCCGCACCGATGGCCAACAAGGCGGTTTTGGCGTCGAGGACGAACTCGTCGGCTCCTCTAGCCGCTGATCGAAGCCTTAGGCCACTTAGGGAACCCGTGGCATCGCTGAGCACTTCCAGCACTTCGGTCTGCTCCAGTATCCAGATGCCTTCTTCGAGCCCCTTTTGTAACTCTTCGTGGTTGAGACGATAGGCCGGGCTGTTCAGCAACGCTCGACGATAGATTAGCCTAACACCGCCCCAGGCTTGCAAATGTTTCAAGAAATTGCCGGGTCGGCCTTCAAGCGCCGCGCGCTTTTTCTCCTCGAGCAAAATCTCGCCATGCGCAATAAAACGCTCCGCCTTAGCCCTCTCTACAGGGGTTAGTGCCTCCAAATAATCTGTACCGCTAGCCTCCAGATTCGATTCAGTCGCCCTTAATGCGCGATGACGCTGTGCGAAGCGTTCGACCTGCAGGGCGTAATAGGCTAGTGCTTCGGTTGCGGTATCCACGGCGGTGAGGCCGGCGCCGA
>JANLRI010000405.1:0-1980 GCA_031361565.1 Betaproteobacteria bacterium
CTACGCTGGCGCGCTAGCCAGTCGGGAAGACAAGGCCACCAACTCGCTAGGCCATAGCCGGGGCACGCTGGTGCAGGAAAGCTCGTTCACTATTCTGGCGAATCGCCCGGATGAAAACGGCAATACCTACACCAACCCGAACCTGACGGTGCGCGCGGTGGGCGGGGCGGCTGATGTGCAGAGCTATACCGACAAAGCGGCGAAGATTATCAATGACCCACGGAAAAACGAAAACGTCACCTCCAGCTATTTCTCCAACGATCCCGTCGCAACGTCGAAACTCTCTGGCGGCAACCCCGGCGTGTGGACGCTCAAAGACCTGTGGCAGGTGTATGACACCAACAACAGCATGCACAGTTGCTATGGCACGGGCGGCAAGGGCTGCGCGCAGGTGGAGATACCAGTTGCAGGTGGGCCGCAAGGTACGCCGGAAGGCAATGCCAAGCTGATTCGATACGAGGGCGGTAAACGGGTCGACAGCAATCCTGTTGGCCGGAACTTGCAAGAGGCGACGAAATGAAAACACTCATCTCGTGCCTGTTAGCCGCAACCATGCTCGCCGGGTGTGGCGCCGAAGAAGGTATCAAGCGCAACGATGATCGCTACCTGAAACCGGGCGCGCTGGAAGTGCCGCTAACCAATATCTATGACACCTACCGGTACAAGTTTCTGGATAAGTACCGCGTTACGCACAAGTGGCCGCACACTGCTGGCACTTGTAACTATAGAAAAGTCAATACAGATGATGTTTCCGGCGGCAGAACTTTTGCGGTGGGTGACATCCACGAATCGGACGGAAAAACATGGCAGCGTTTCGAAGGTAGCAAGCCGTTTGACTTCAGCCGCTACGTGCGCAGCGTCAAGATAATGAATCCAGTGGTGTACGACAAAGTGACTCGCGAGTTGATCCCAGGGGCGTCGGAGGAAATTGAGGCGGGGTTGCAGTCGATGTGTTTTGAATCTTGGTACGTGACCAGCCACTCATTAGTTATGAGGTTGCATAAGCGAGATCAAGAAACTTGGCAGCAGCAGTGGACAAGATCTAATCCAAAAGGCAAATGGTCTAAGCAACGTGTTGCTGAAAATGCCTGGTTGGTCCAAGAAGTGCCGGAAAACGAGTTGGCACTCAGAGCCCCCAATGCAGCGGGAGGGTGGTTTCAAAGCTGGCTTTTACCCGTAGGCGATACCGGCTACACCATCGCCCTGCAATTGGGAGCCAGTCAGGAATCCTTGCAATACCCCGAAGCCCATGCCCGCATGAAAGCGGCATTTCACCACCTGATCGAGTCGGTCAAGATCGAGCCCCTCAATGCGCAACTGGAGGCCGAACAAGCCGAGCTGGCCAAAACAGCCCGCGCAGCGGTGCGCAAAGATTGTGAGGCCATGGCGAAGCGCAGCGGACCATCTCAAGCGTGCAAGGAGTTACTCGCCCACCCTGCGGATTGATGACACTCACCTCAACTCCCACCATGAAAGAAAATCTTCACATGCAACAACTCCTGTCCTTCGTTTTTACCCTGATGTTTTTGTCCGGCTGCGCTGCGACCATTGGCCAGAGTAGCCGGCCCAGTTCGGTGAACCAGCAAATGGCCGCCTGCATGGCCGCCACCAAGCAAACCAACATCTTGGCCATCGAGGTGCCCGCCGCGAATAATTTCATCTCCAACAAGATGGCGGCCGCAACCATGCAAATGGGGGGCTCCAGCACTGTCAGTGCCTTGGTCGAAGTCTTGTCGCAACCGACGCGACTGCCCTTGGCGGTCATCGGATTTAACGACGAAGTGACTGCCGCCACCCTTGAAGTGGCTCTGCGCAAGCTTGCGCCCGGTGTCAATCGTTCCAGGCAACCGCTTTGCTTCGCAGGCGATCCGCAATACGGAGCGCAACTCAAGGTAGCGGCCGAGGCTGCCGGGGTTCTTTTACTGATGGCTCCCAACCCTTAAGTGAATTCTGAAATGGAGGTCAGATTCCAAGTGGTCA
>JANLRI010000421.1:0-4740 GCA_031361565.1 Betaproteobacteria bacterium
GTCATGGCCACAAGCATGCATTTTTCCGGCGTTTTTGGACGCATGCTCGAAGGTGTTGGCCTCTTGAATTGGAAGGGCGTCCATATCAGCCCGTAGCCCAATCGCTTTTTTGCTGGTGCCATTCTTAATAGTGCCGACCACACCGGTGCCACCCATGCCGCGAATGACGGGGATTCCCCATTCGGTCAACTTGGCCGCCACAATGTCGGAGGTGCGATGCTCTTCGTAGCGAAGTTCGGGGTGGGCGTGGATGTCGCGACGGACTTGGGCAATTTCGGCTTGCGATGCCAGGATTTCTTCGACCAATCTCATGGTTCTGATACTCTGCTAAAAGGGATGTTTAAGAGTCAGGCTAGGTCTTGCTTGAGACCTTCACTTTAAACTGGCTCGTGGCCTTCCCGGGGTGACTAGCGCCAGACGCTCATTGCGTCAGCAGGCCAGATCACTTGGTTTCTATTTTGCCATCTTTTTGGCTTGGAATTGTAATTCCAGGCAGTTTGGATCATCACGCTGTGAACTCTGTCAAAACGCCGACTGCAAAAATCGAATTCGCACCGCCCGGGGCTTTGCCGCGTAACGGTGTGGTGCGAGGTGCCTGCCCGCATGATTGCCCTGATACCTGTGCACTGCACGTTACCGTTGAAAACGGTGTAGCGATAAAGGTAGCCGGCGACCCCGATCACCCACCAACTCACGGCGCGTTGTGCACCAAAGTGTCACGCTACACCGAACGTACCTATCATAAGGACCGACTCCTCCAGCCGATGCGTCGGGTGGGCAAAAAAGGGCAAGGCCGCTTCGAGCCGATTTCCTGGGACGAGGCCATTAAGACGATTGCAGCCCGGTTGAAACCGATCGCGGCACGTAATCCCGAGGCGATTTTGCCCTATAGCTACGCGGGTACGATGGGTTTTGTTCAGTCCGAGGGGATGGCTTCGCGGTTTTTCCACAAACTGGGCGCCTCCCTCCTGGATCGCACCATCTGCTCAAGTGCCGGAACCGCAGGCCTCACCTACACCCTGGGCGGCAAAGTGGGTATGGACGTCGAGCGTTATGCTGACTCTAAGCTCATCATTATTTGGGGGTCGAACTCGATTACCTCCAATCTGCATTTTTGGACCTTCGCCCAGCAGGCCAAGCGTGCTGGTGCTCGCCTGATTGCCATCGACCCGCTTAAAACCGATACGGCCGCAAAGTGCCATCAACATATTGCCCTCAAGCCTGGTAGTGATGCAGCTCTGGCCTTAGCGATGGCCCATGTTTTGATTGAAAATAATTTGATCGATCACGATTATGTCGCGCGCCACACGCTTGGCTTCGAGGCTCTCAAGCTGCGAGCCGCCGAGTACCCGCCGCATCGCGCAGCGGAAATTTGTGGCATTGAGGCGCAGGTGATCGTTGATCTGGCACTGGAATATGGTCGCACCCAGCCCGCCGCGATTCGCCTGAATTACGGCATGCAACGCACCCGTGGCGGCGCCAATGCGGTGCGTGCGGTGGCCTGCTTGCCCGCCTTAGTGGGCGCGTGGAAGCACCCTGCGGGGGGGCTGTTGCTGTCCGCGAGCCACATGGCGCCTGAGAGCCCTCAACTCACTTGCCCGCAACTCATGCCGACCTGGCCGAAGCTACCTCGCACGGTCAACATGTCGACCATCGGTGATGCGCTCACCCAAGACCGCTCGATTGAGGCGATGGTGGTCTACAACAGTAACCCGGTGGCAGTTGCGCCGGATTCGGAGAAGGTCATTCAAGGCTTTGCACGCGAGGATTTATTCACCGTGGTGCTGGAGCATTTTCAAACCGATTCTGCCGACTACGCCGACATCTTGTTGCCCGCGACGACTCAGCTCGAGCACTTTGATCTACATAAGACCTATGGGCATTGGTACGTGCTCGCCAATGAAGCCGCGATTGCGCCTCTTGGCCAAGCCAAACCGAATAGCGAAGTGTTCCGCCTGCTAGCGCAGGCCATGGGATTCGTCGACGCCGCACTTCAAGCGAGTGACCAGGAGGTGGCGCAGGATGCGCTCGATTGGAGCAGTGCCAAACTTGCGGGCGATACCCTTGCTTCGATTCGTCAATCTGGATGGACTCGCCTCAAAATAAAGGACGCACCCTATGCAGAAGGTAGGTTTCCAACCCCCTCCGGGCGTTGTGAATTTTATTCTGAACGTCTGCTTGCCATGGGCATGGATCCTTTGCCCAACTATCTACCACCGTACGAGCCACCGAACGAGCAGTTTCCTTTAGGCTGCATTTCGCCGCCCGCGCGCAACTTTATGAATTCGACCTTCGTCAATGTCGAAAGTTTGCGTGGACGAAGCTCTGAACAAGAGTGCTTAATCCATCCTATGGATGCGCAGACCCGAGGTATTGAGCAGGGTGCAAAAGTGCGGGTGTTCAATGATCGTGGCGCTTTTGAGGCGCGCGCGGATGTATCCGATCGAACCCGACCTGGGCTGGTGGCTGCATGGGGCGTGTGGTGGCATAAGCTTGCCAGCGGCGGGCGCAACGTCAATGCGGTGACTGGGCAAGGCCTCACCGATCTTGGGCGTGGCCCAACCTTCTATGATTGCAGGGTTGAAGTGGAGCGAGTAGGGTAGAACCCCTTAAGCGATGAAAGCATTCGACAATCCACTTTCGCGATTGCTAAAACGTCGGGCGGCTTGGCTGATATGGCTAGTTGGCTTATTACCTCAGAGCTCACTCTTGGCTCAAACGCGCCTACTGGAAGAGGTCATCATGATCGAGAAACCGGGCATCTTCACGCTCGAGCTCGAGGTCACTTTGTTCAAGCCGCCGGGTGTTGGGCCATTTCCTCTGGTCGTGATTAATCACGGTAAGGCCTCGGGTGACCCGCGTTTCCAGTCCAGGGCTACTTATCCCTTGGCTGCGCGATTCTTTTTGGCGCGCGGTTACATGGTCGCCTTGCCGATGAGACAGGGGTTCTCAAAGTCCACCGGTAGCTACATCGCTGGCGGCTGCAATATTGAAAGTAACGGTGTGGTACAGGCCGAAGATGTCAAAGTAACGATTGACTATTTGCTTACTCAGGCACAGGTCGATCCAGCGAAGATTCTTGTGGTGGGGCAATCGCATGGCGGTCTGGCGACGATGGCTTTTGGTGCCACGAGTTACCCTGGTGTTCTGGGCCTGGTGAATTTTGCCGGTGGGCTGCGACAAGACGCTTGCCCAGGCTGGGAAGGCTCCTTGGCCCGTGCGTTTGGAAGCTACGGGAGGCACACGAAAATTCCTTCGCTTTGGTTTTACGGCGACAACGATAGCTATTGGTCAAGAGACACCTGGCAAGCCATGCATGCAAAGTATTCCGAAGGACTTGCCGCTCATGGCAGTACAGCGCGCATGGTAGCGTTTGGCACCTTCGTGACCGATGCGCATAGGATGTTTGGTCATGAGCAAGGCCCATCGATCTGGGAACCGGAAGTGTTGACGTTCTTGGCGCAATTGGGTTTGCCAAGTGTCGTCGTGAATCCACAATTTTTGAGGGCGCCAGGCGAAAGTGTACGGAGTGAATGATGTTTGAAGTGTCCTGGACCTTATTTATTATTGCATCGCTCTTGCTCATCGTTACGCCTGGGGTCAGCATTGGCTTGGTCGGGCATTCAGTGCTGGCGGCTTTGGGTTTGGGTGCGATCTTGCGCACTTTCGAATATTTCGAACCCGAAGATCGCCATTTTTTACTTCGCGTTTGAGGAAACCAGTGCGTCGACTGATCGCTAATGCTTTTTACCGACTGGCTTTGGGAGTGCTTTTGAGCGGCCTGTCAGCATGCGCGGCGCCTGGCGAAGGTCTGGGGTATTACTGGCAAAGTGTACGCGGTCAATTGGCGGTTCTGCAGTCCGCGCGACCCATTGATGACTGGCTTGCCGACACCAGTACCGAGCCCTGGCTGCGCAAGAAATTAGAATTGGCCAAACAAGCTCGCCGATTTGCGAGTGCGGAATTGGGACTTCCGGATAACGGTAGTTACACCAAGTATGTCGATCTGAAACGAACCTCGGTGGTCTGGAACGTTTTTGCTACGCCGGAGCTTTCGATGCAGCTCAAGCAGTGGTGCTACCCGGTCGTAGGCTGTGCCACCTATCGCGGCTTTTATGCACGGGAAGATGCCGAACATTACGCCGAGTACCTGCGCGCGCAAGGATTAGAGGCATTTGTGTCGGGCATTGCGGCCTACTCCACGCTCGGTTGGTTTGAGGACCCTCTTTTGTCCAGCTTTATTCGTTATCCTGATGCCGAGGTCGCGCGGACGATTTTCCATGAGCTGGGCCACCAGGTGCTCTACATCCAGGGCGATACGACGTTTAATGAAAGTTTCGCTAGTGCGATTGAAGAGATCGGTCTAACAAAATGGATGCAAGCGCAGCCCGAGCGCGAGTTACTCACCAAAAATTATGCAGAATTCACGAGTAGGAAGAAAGACTTTATTGCCTCGCTCAAAAAGCATCGCTTGGCTCTCGAGAGGGTGTATAAAGAAGGCCGGTCCGACGATGAAAAGCGTCTGGGTAAGGCTGAGGTGTTCGCCAGTTTGCAGCGCGACTATGTGACGCTCAAAGAGCGATGGGGTGGATTCAAAGGCTACGACGGCTGGTTGTCGCAAAAGCTGAGTAATGCCCATCTCGCGACGGTCGCCACCTATTCCGAACTCGTGCCCGGATTTGTCGCTCTCCATCAAAAAATGGGGCAGCCTTTACCGCTTAAGCCATTCTTTGAGGCGGT
>JANLRI010000461.1:0-2887 GCA_031361565.1 Betaproteobacteria bacterium
ATTGAATTAAGAGTGATCAAAGGATGATCTTAATTAAGAAAAATGGCCTTTTCTTATTTAAAAATATTACTCAACGCGTCCGATGCTTTCGCGGGCTTGCGGTCCATTCTCACTAACGGCAAACACTGCCGCGTGTCCTGATAAATCGTCACACAATCCAGACACTGAAAGCATTCTCGATAATCGACCTGACCTGTGGGTTTGATGGCCTGGTTTTCGCAGCGATGGCGGCATGTTTGACAGGGCTTGCCGCACTCGCTGCGACGTGGAATCCAGTTCGTGAGGCGTACCATACCTAGCACGGCGAGCGCGGCGCCAAGCGGACAGATGTATCGACAATAGCCGCGAAAGATGAAAACGCTGGACATGGCGCATGCAACTGCCCAAGCGACATAGGGCCAGGCGCGCGCGAACCCCATATTGATCGAGGTTTTGAAGGGTTCAACTTCGACGACTTGATCGGTCCAGGGGGTTAGCAGCCCGGCGCTTGCGATGACGACCAGCAACACCAGGTACTTGAAATACTTTAGACGTTGATCAAGCTGTTGAGTTAGACGGGTACCTTTGATGCCGATCGCGCGCGCGACCAGGCTCAACAGCTCTTGCAAGGCTCCGAATGGACACAACCAGCCGCAGAAGGTACCGCGGCCCCACACAAATAAGGTAAGCAGTGAAAAGCCCCAAAGGCAGATCGTTAGTGGATCGAACATCAGGAAGTCCAGGCTGTCACCTCGCCCCAGTGCCTCAACCACGGAGGTCAGATTGACGATGCTCAATTGCGCCTGGGCATACCAGCCGATGAAGCCCAAAGTGAACAGCAGATAGACGATCCGAAAACCACGCAGCCGTTGAGCCGTGGCGGACAGCATAAGCGGTCGGGCCAGCGCCAAGGTCAATGTGGTCAAAGCAAGTGCGAGCACCGCTAATTCAATCCAACGCTCCTTCCATGCTGGCCACCATTTTTGATCAGGGATTTGACTGAGAGACTGAAGGGAAGATACTGAGCTCGCGAGTGGCACACGTTGCGGATAGGTTAGGGTCCAATCGATGCGCACACGCTGCAAGGCGTCGGCACCGTAGCGGCGCGAGGTCGAAATCGATAGTTCGATCGGAGCAATTGGGTTGAGCGCATCTGCATCGAGGGTACGAAACAAGCGAACCTTGACCGGGGAATTTAGTGTGGCTAGCTCCGCTGGTAGCCGAACGGAATGATCAAAATCAATTTCGCGCAGCTCGAAGGAGCGGCCTGCCTGCGACAGCAGTATTTGAAGTCGTGCCTTTGCTGCCACACCGGGTTGACGGCCTAGGCGTTCGCTATCTCCGATGCTGAGCTGACCACGTTCGACGGCGAGCCAGACATACTGGCCGCTTTCAACAATCGAGCGAATATAGGCCCAGCCTTTGTCGTCGAGCAGATTGCGCCCGACCTGGGCCGCACTCAGCGGTCCCAACCAGACCGAGACCGCAAGGTCTTGCGGCTTCAGCAGTGCAGCGGGGTCGAGATCCGCAGCAGGGGTACCCGCAAAGCGCGCCTCCACCTGAGAATGGGTTAATTGCAAAGCCTGAATCCATTGAGCCTCAATCAACGCGTCCCAAGGCATTGGTTGATAGCGCTCATTGATCGGCTGACGGGGCGCCAGCAACTTTGGTTGGGCCTCGGCATCGAAGCGTTGGCGAGCCACTTGAATTGCCGCTTGAATGATGCCTCGATCAATGGCCCGCGCCGATACCGTTCCGGTTGAGATACCTTTCAGATTGGCACTGTTGGGATTGCGCTGGGAGGCTTCCCGAGCGCCTACAATTTGCGTGTTGTGACGAAACGTTAGCCCCTCGTACTGGTGTGCGAAATCCGCGAGTAACTTGGTGCCACGAACGTCCGTAAAAATCGGTTCGTGGTGCGATAGCAGATGGAGGCCAAGAAAGGTCCCATCGCTCGCCATGGTCACCAGCAGATTGATCGGCTTACCCGAATAGCCGCGGGCGGGTTCGAAGTGAACTGTCTCAAACGCGTAGCCGCGCAGGACCAGTTTTGCGTCCACTCGCTCGAACACGGGCCGTACTGTTAAAAGCGGATCGAGCTCTCCAGCGAGCAGGCCAGGGGGTAGCAATTTTTGCAGCGTGTCACGATTCAGCGAGATGGTCTGCGCAATCGCTGAAGTTGCTGCAAATAGAAGTGATTGGGCGAGTAAAAAAGTCCAAAGGAAAGTCTTGAATAAGGACTGTATCGAGGCCCAAAACAAGACGCCGCGAACCCCTTGAAACTTCCTTGAGGGTCGCGGCGCGAGGTTCATACTTAGGTACTGCCTCGCAACTTACTTGCCCACCTTATAGACCATGACCACACCACCCTGAGGCACTGGAGTCTTGTTCTTGAGCAAGGTGTTCATGCCATCTTGCATGCGCTGCGCATCCACGCCCCAGCCTGATTGAACGGCGATGTACTGCTCGCCACCCACTTCAAAGGACATGGGAACTGCGGTGACACCGGACGGGGTCGGCGTTTGCCAGAGCACTTTGCCCGACTTCGCATCGAAGGCGCGGAACATCCGATCATTGGTGCCGCCAGCAAACAGTAAGCCTCCGCCGGTCGTGAACAAAGGTGCCCAAATCGGACGATCAAACTTGTGACCCCAGGCCTTTTTCCCGGTCTTTAAATCCCATGCCTGGATCTCACCGATGGTCGTCGGTCTCTTGCCATCGCGAAAACGCAGGCTGCCCAACACTCCTTCGATCGGGTAACCGATGTAGAGATCACCCTTCTTGTACTTGATGTCTTCGGCGGCGGGCAATTCGGAGCACAAATTGTCGTTGGCCGGAATGTAGAACAAACCGGTTTTCGGGTTGTAAGCCTCCGGTGGCCAATCCTTTCCACCCCACAGGGACGGAC
>JANLRI010000480.1:0-2090 GCA_031361565.1 Betaproteobacteria bacterium
GTCTGGCCGTGCGTTTGATGGCCGTGGCAACTACAACATCGGTGTGAAAGAGCAGATTATTTTCCCTGAGATCGAGTACGACAAAGTGGATGCATTACGTGGTCTGAATATCAGCATCACAACCACCGCCAAAAATGATGAAGAGGCAAAAGCGCTGTTAGCTGCTTTCCGCTTCCCATTCCGTAACTAGTCGTTACTAGTTTTCTGATTCCCCGCTAAATACACATTAGCAATTAGCTGATAGAAATAAGGATAGGCAAGTGGCCAAACTGTCCCTGATCAATCGTGAACTCAAACGCGAAGCGACTGTAGAAAAGTACGCTAAGAAACGCGCTGAGCTCACCGCCATTATTAACGACCAATCTCGTTCGGACGAAGATCGTTATGCGGCTCGCTTGACATTCCAAAAATTGCCAAGAAACTCGAGCCCATCACGCCTGCGCAACCGTTGCGATATTACCGGCCGTCCTCGCGGAACCTTCCGCAAGTTCGGACTGGCCCGCCTCAAGTTGCGTGATATCGCAATGCGTGGTGAGGTCCCCGGTCTAACCAAGGCCAGCTGGTAAGCGAGGAACAACTATGAGCATGAGCGACCCTATCGCCGATATGTTCACCCGCATCCGCAATGCGCAGATGGTGGCGAAGAAATCGGTAACAATGCCCTCGTCAAAAGTCAAGATGGCTATCGCCAGCGTCTTGAAAGATGAAGGTTATATTGACGGATACGATGTGAAGAGCGAAGGCGGAAAGGCCGAGCTGTTTGTCACGTTGAAGTATTACGCAGGCAAGCCTGTGATCGAGAAAATCGAGCGGATCTCCCGCCCTGGTCTTCGCGTTTACAAAGGCCGCCATGGCATCCCAACCGTGATGAACGGGCTTGGAATTGCCATCATGACCACCTCCAAGGGCATCATGACTGATCGCAAAGCACGGGCCAGCGGCCTGGGCGGCGAAGTCATCGCCTACGTAGCGTAAGGGGCAGGTATGTCACGCGTAGGTAAACAACCCATTACTATTCCAGCCGGTGTTGAAGTCACACTCGGTTCGGAAGCGATTAGTGTGAAAGGCAAGTTAGGTACGCTCAGTCAGCGTTTGCATCCTAAAGTGCTGATCAAGCAAAACGCATCTGTCTTGACCTTCGAAGTGGCTGACTCCTCAGCCCAAGCGAACGCGATGAGCGGCACCATGCGTGCGCTTGTTGCGAATATGGTTCAAGGCGTTGATAAAGGCTTTGAAAAGAAACTTACCCTGGTCGGCGTGGGCTATCGCGCTGCTGCTCAAGGTGATGTAGTGAATTTACAAGTGGGGTACTCCCACCCGGTTAACCACAAGATGCCTGCAGGCGTGAAGGTTGCGACTCCAACGCAAACCGAAATCATCGTCTCAGGGGCCAACCGTCAACAAGTTGGTCAGATCGCTGCGGAAATCCGCGCATGGAAAAAGCCAGAGCCCTATAAAGGCAAAGGCATTCGTTATGCGGATGAAGTAGTGATCATCAAGGAAACCAAGAAGAAATAAGGCGGAAACGACATGGATAAGAAAGTTGCTCGCCTGCGTCGCGCACGTCAAACCCGGCTCAAAATTGCTGAGTTGCGTGTCAGTCGCCTGACGATTTATCGCTCCAACACACACATCTACGCCAGTATCATTGACGATACGGGTACCAAAGTATTGGTGACAGCATCCTCAAACGATGTTGCTGCCAAGGCTGAGCTCAAGGCTGCAAACGGTAACGGCGGTAACGTCGCTGCCGCAACCTTGGTGGGTAAGTTGGTCGCTGAGAAGGCGCTCAAAGCAGGAATTTCAAGCGTAGCGTTTGATCGCGCTGGCTACCGTTATCACGGACGTGTTAAGGCTTTGGCCGACGCAGCCCGCGAAGCCGGACTTAAGTTCTAAGTCACGGCGCAATAGGAAATCACATGGCAAAAGTTCAAGCACGGGTCAATAGCGAAAACGATGATGGTCTTCGCGAGAAGATGATCGCGGTCAACCGTGTCACCAAGGTGGTGAAGGGTGGACGGATTATGGGCTTCGCAGCACTCACCGTAGTAGGTGATGGCGATGGTCGCATCGGTATGGGTAAGGGCAAG
>JANLRI010000532.1:0-8539 GCA_031361565.1 Betaproteobacteria bacterium
CCGGTCGAGGCCATCACTTTATCGCCGACCTTTACATGCTTTACATCGGCTCCGACCTGGGCCACCACACCGGCCATCTCAGAGCCTGGCGAGAAAGGCAGTTCAGGCTTAAACTGATACTTGTTTTGAATGATCAACACATCTGGAAAATTGACTCCGGCGGCCTTCATATTGATCAGGACCTGATCCGGGCCAACGGGGCCAAGGGTATGTTCTTCAAAAACGAGGGTATCGGGCAGTCCATAGGACTTGCAGAGCAAGGCTTTCATAGCGAATTTCCCATTAAAAAACCATCTAAAAACAAAAAGACCAACTCGGAGCTCAAGCGAGCTTCTCTCAAGCCTGATTCGCGTAGCGTGTTCGTGCCAGGGCCGAACCTTTTGCCAGCGCTTCCAGCTTAGCCACTGCAAGCGCGCGATCCATCGGCGCCAGACCGCAATTGGAACAAGCGAACAAGCGATTGGCAGGCACGTAGCGAAGCGCCGTGCCAATCGTATCGGCAACCTCTTCGGGCGTTTCGACGGTATCGCTGGCCACATCGATTACACCTACTAAGACATCCTTGCCTTTCAGTAAAGCCATCAAATCCGGCGGAACATGAGAATGAATGCACTCGAGCGAAACCTGATCAATAGTGCTGGCTGCGAGAGCGGGCAATATTTTTTCGTATTGGCGCCATTGCTCACCCAAAGTCTTCTTCCACTGGTTATTGGCTTCAATGCCATAGCCATAGCAAATATGGACCGCGGTGGTGCACTTCAGTCCCTTAATCGCCGCCTGAAGTGCGTCAATGCCCCACTCCACCACTTCGTCCATGTACACATTGAATGCGGGTTCGTCGAACTGAATTATATCGACCCCGTCACGCTCAAGCGCATGCGCTTCCTGGTTGAGAAGTTCTGCGAAGGCCATGGCCATTTTGATCCGTCCGGCCTTGCCTTCACCGTAAAAGCGATCGGCCACGGTATCGACAATTGTCATCGGGCCAGGCAAGGTGAACTTGAGTTTTTTAGACGTATGAGCGCGCGCAAATTGTGCTTCCTTGGCATGGACGCGCCCCTTGAGGCGCAGCTCAGAAACCACCTGCGGCACCATCGCATCGTAGCGATTGTCGCGAATGCCCATCTTGACTTTATGATCAAAATCAATCCCTTCCACTTGTTCCAAAAATCCATGAACAAAGTGCTGGCGCGACTGTTCGCCGTCGGTGACGATATCAAGGCCTGCATCTTCCTGGGCTTTGAGCCAAAGCAAGGTTGCATCGAGTTTGCTTTGGTCGAGCTCCGCGCCACTTGAGCGCCATTGAGGCCAAAGCTTTTGAGTTTCGGAAAGCCAGCCCGGTTTGGGCAAGCTACCAGTAATTCCAGCGGCAAATAAGGTCATAAAAATCTCGAAGAGTCGTGGGTTTCGGCGAAGAGTAGCAGGAGCGGGCGGCCGACTATAATGGTCGACTCACTTTCACATCTCAATTTCCAACGCCGAATTATGCAAGATCGCTACGACGCAGCCCCCATTGAAGCGCAGGCCCGCCTGCACTGGGAGGCTATTGATGCCTATAAAACAGTAGAAAACGATCCGCGCTTCCCCAAGGGGAAATTCTACGCCTGCTCAATGCTGCCCTACCCCTCGGGCAAGCTGCATATGGGCCATGTGCGTAACTACACCATCAATGACGTGATGTACCGCTATTTACGCATGAACGGCCACAATGTTTTGATGCCAATGGGCTGGGATGCCTTTGGTATGCCTGCCGAAAATGCCGCCATTGAGAAAAAAGTCGCTCCGGCAGCCTGGACCCGCGCCAACATCGAAGACATGAAAGCGCAGATGAAGCCTCTTGGCCTGTCCTTCGATTGGTCGCGCGAGATCGCGACTTGCGACCCGACGTACTATAAGTGGAATCAGTGGCTATTCCTGAAAATGCTGGAGAAAGGCATCGCCTACCGTAAGACTCAGGTCGTGAATTGGGACCCAGTCGACAACACCGTCCTGGCCAACGAGCAGGTGATTGATGGTCGAGGCTGGCGATCCGGCGCACTGGTTGAAAAGCGCGAGATTCCGGGCTACTACTTGGCGATTACCCAGTACGCCGAAGAACTACTGGACCATACCAAGAACAAGTTGCCCGGTTGGCCTGAACGTGTACGCCTGATGCAGGAAAATTGGATCGGCAAAAGCCAGGGGGTGAACTTTGGTTTTCCCTATGAGCTGAACGGCGAGAAGAAACTCATGCGGGTCTTCACGACCCGTGCCGACACCATTATGGGCGTCACGTTTTGCGCGGTGGCTGCCGAGCATCCCCTGGCGATCCACTGCGCGGCAGGCAACCCTAAACTTTCGGCCTTTATTGAGGAATGCAAGCAAGGCGGAGTTTCAGAGGCCGAGATCGCCACGGCCGAAAAGAAAGGCATGGCCACAGGCTTCTTTGTCGAGCATCCGATGACAGGCGCCAAGGTTGAAGTGTGGGTGGGTAACTATGTATTGATGGGCTACGGTGAAGGCGCGGTGATGGGTGTGCCTGCTCATGACGAGCGTGACTTCGCCTTCGCCAAAAAATACAAACTGGCCATTCAGCAGGTTGTCCAAGTAGGTGATAAGCCTTGGTCGGTCGATGCCTGGCAAGAACACTACGCCGACAAGGAAAATGCGCGCTGCATCAACTCAGGCAAGTACGATGGCCTGCCGTTTGCAGAGGCCGTGGCGATGATCGCTGCCGACTTGAAGGCCAAAAAACTCGGTGACGTGCAAACCACCTTTCGCTTGCGCGACTGGGGCGTGAGCCGTCAACGCTATTGGGGCACACCGATTCCAATCATTCATTGCGATGATTGCGGAGCCGTGCCGGTACCCTACAAAGACTTACCAGTAGTGCTGCCGGAGGACTTGATCCCCGACGGTAGCGGTAACCCACTCAACAAGGACGAGCGTTTCCTGAAGTGCCAATGCCCGAAGTGTGGCAAGCCCGGTAAACGCGAGACCGATACCATGGACACCTTCGTTGATTCGTCCTGGTACTTCATGCGCTATTGCTCCCCCGATAGCCATGACGCGATGATCGATGCTCGCAACGATTACTGGATGCCGATGGATCAATACATCGGCGGCATCGAACATGCCGTGCTGCATCTGTTGTATGCGCGCTTTTGGACCAAGGTGATGCGCGACTTGAAGCTCATCAATTTCGACGAGCCTTTTACTAATTTGTTCACGCAAGGCATGTTGCTCAACGAGTGCTATTACCGCGAAGACGAAGCCGGTAAGAAGCGCTGGTTCTACCCCACCGAAGTTGAAATTCATTTCGACGAGAAGGGTAAGCCACAGAGTGCCAAGGCGATTGAAGATGGCCTGCCCGTGATTCAGGGTGGCATCGAGAAGATGTCCAAGTCCAAGAATAACGTGGTCGAACCGCGTGATGTGATCGAAAAATATGGCGCCGATACCGCGCGCTTTTTTATCATGTTCGCAGGCCCTCCAGACCAGAGCGCGGTGTATTCCGAATCCGGCATTGAAGGCGCGCATCGCTTCTTGAAACGCCTTTGGAATTTCGTGTTTCAACAAAAGGCTTGGTTGGGCGGCGAGACTATTGAACTGCAGGCCCAGATGCCCGCTGATTTACCCGAGACTCACAAGGCCTTGCGTCGCCAGATGCATTTGCTGCTCCAGCAAGCCGACTACGACTTTCACCGCATGCAATACAACACCGTAGTATCGGCCTGCATGAAGATGCTGAATGCCATGGAAGACGCCAAGTTAAGCCGTGAAGGTGCCCATGCCGCTGCCTCGAAAGCGGTCATGCAAGAAGCCTTGGCGATGCTGATCCGCGTGTTGTATCCGGTTGCGCCGCACGCCTGTCACGGGCTTTGGCTTGGCCTGGGTTTTGCCACGAAGCAAGACTTAATCGATGCGCCTTGGCCCCAAGTCGATCAAACGGCGCTCAAGCAGGACACGATCGAATTGGTCTTGCAGGTGAATGGCAAGGTACGCGGCGCGATTGCAGTCGCGGCTCTGGCCGATAAGGTCGCCATTGAAGCGCTGGCCTTGGCCCATGAAGCGGTCGCCAAGTTCAGTGAGGGCAGGTCTGCAAAGAAAGTGATTGTGGTACCAGGAAGGCTGGTCAATGTTGTGGTGTAGACAGAATACTAAGCAGAATAAGACCCAAAATCCTTGGCGTCTTTTCCAACTTTTCGCCTCAATACTGGCTTGCAGCGTGGCCCTGTCTGGCTGCGGCTTCAAGCTGCGCGGTGATCAGCGCTTCGCTTTCGACACACTTTATTCCGGCTTTAGTGTGACCTCGGAGATGGGCGCACAGTTTCGTCGCACCGTGCGTCTGTCTCAGAGTACACAATTAGTCGATCAGGCCAAAGATGCCCAGGCTCGCTTGGAAATCGTTCGTGAATTGCGCGAAAAAGAAATCGTCGGATTATCGACCAGCGGAAGGCCTCGCGAGTATCAATTACGTCTACGCCTGAGCTTTAAGGTGTTGAGCGCCTTGAGCGACGACCCAGTGACTGAACTACTGCCAGAAACCGAGATCGTATTGCGTCGTGACGTGAGCACCAGTGACCAGCAGATCGTTGCCAAATTGCAAGAAGAAGAATTGCTGTACCGTGAGATGCAGGGCGATCTCGTCCAGCAATTGATGCGTCGACTTGCCGCTGTCCGAATGAACAGCGCCAAAAAGTAGCGGTCACGCCGACCATGGCCCTAAAATATGATCAACTGATGAGTCGGCTTGCACTTGGCGAGCGCTCGACCTCACCTCTGCCACCGATAGTCTGGGTGCACGGCGAAGAGGCGCTTCTGCTCTTAGAAGCGAGCGATGCCACCCGGGCATTGGCCCGACTACAAGGGGTCAAAGAGCGCCAGGTCTTCGATGTGGACCGAAGCTTTAAGTTTGAAGCTCTTCAAGCCGAGCTGAATTCCTTGTCGCTGTTTGCCGAAAGCCGCCTCATCGAGCTGAGATTTTTCGCTAAACCAGGCAAGGACATTGGCGAAGCCTTGGCCTCCGAACTCAGCCGACTCGACGACAGCACGCGCCTGCTTGTGACCAGTCCCTACCTCGATAAAGGGACCACGGAGGCCGCTTGGTTTAAGAAGGTCGAGGCCTTGGGGTGGACCTGCGCCGTCTTTGCGATTGACCGCAAGGAAATGCCTGACTGGATTGCGCAGCGCCTGGCCCGCCAAAAACAGCGTTGCTCGCGCGAGGCCCTGCAATGGCTCTCCGACACCTTGGAAGGCAACTTGCTGGCGGCCAAGCAAGAGATTCTAAAGCTTGCCTTGCTTTTTCCGAGCGGCGAAATTGAGCTCAAAGAACTGCAAGCGACCGTATTGACCGTGTCACGCTTCGATAGCTTCGACCTAGTGAGTGCGGCGCTAAACGGTGATGCCGCCCGTTGCCTGCGTTTACTGAAGGCCATCGAAGCCGAAGGTGAGGCCACCGTCCTGGTGTTGAACGCACTAGGCAATTGCGCCCGCGACCTATTGGCGGCCAGTGACGCCGTGGCCAAACGCCAACCTGTCGAAAATGTGCTGCGAGGCGTTTTCTGGAAAAACCGTCCGGCCTATGAGCAAGCCGTTCGTAGACTAAAACCGACGCAAATCCGCAAAGCCCTGCAGCTCGCTGCCCAAGCCGATACAATTGTCAAAGGCATTGCGCCGAGCGCCCTACCCCATCTCGGCCATAAAGACGCCTGGCAGGCGCTTACCGAGCTCGCCCTCGCCTTGTGCGGGAAGGATGATCTAATTTATGAAAACTGAAGCCATTGATGTTCAAGCTTATATGCAGCAGCTAGGCGCCCAAGCGCGCCTAGCGGGCCGCAGCCTGGCTCGAGCCAGTGCTGATCTCAAAAATCGCGCTTTGCTAGCCACCGCCGCGGCGCTTCGTCGTGAAGCGAAATCATTGCAAGTCGCCAATGCGAAAGACCTTGCCCATGCTGAGGCCTCGGGTCACGATGCCGCCTTTGTAGATCGCCTGAAGCTCAGCGACAAGGTCATCGAAAGCATGGCCGAAGGCTTAGAACAAATCGTCGCCCTGCCCGACCCCGTCGGTGAAATGAGTGAGCTTCGTTTTCGTCCTTCCGGTATTCAAGTGGGCAAAATGCGGGTCCCGCTTGGTGTGGTTGGCATCATCTATGAATCCAGGCCCAACGTCACTATTGATGCCGCCGGGCTATGCATTAAGTCGGGCAATGCGACGATTTTGCGTGGTGGCTCCGAGGCCGTCCATAGCAACCAAGCGCTTGCACAACTCATTCAAGAGGGCCTGCGTAGCGCGGGCTTACCTGCTGAAGCAGTGCAGGTGGTGGAAACCACCGAGCGCAGTGCCGTGGGCTTCCTGATTACCGATACCAAGAACGTGGATGTGATTATTCCTCGTGGCGGTAAGTCGCTCACCAGTCGCATCGCTAACGAGGCTACCGTGCCCGTGATTAAGCACCTTGACGGCATTTGCCATGTGTATGCAGACGAGTTCGCCGACCTACGCAAGGCCGTTGCGATTGCCGACAACTCCAAAACTCAACGCTATTCTCCATGCAACACATTGGAAACGCTTTTGGTGCATTCTGCCGTCGCCGCGAAGTTTCTGCCTTTGATTGGAAAAATCTTCGCGGACAAGGGCGTTGAAATGCGCGGCTGCGCGGCAACCCTTCCCATTCTTAAAAGCGCTGGCATTCAGGCTATCGCTGCTACGGAGGAAGATTGGGCCACAGAATATCTTGCGCCCATTATTTCGATACGCGTTGTTGACAGCCTTGATGCCGCCATGGACCACATCGCGCAGTATGGCTCGCAACATACCGATACGATCGTCACCGAGCATCATAGCCATGCCATGCGTTTCTTGCGCGAGGTCGATTCCTCGTCGGTGATGATTAACGCGTCCACCCGCTTTGCGGATGGTTTCGAGTTTGGTTTGGGTGCGGAAATTGGGATCTCCACCAATAAGCTTCATGCACGTGGGCCGGTTGGGCTAGAGGGTTTGACGAGTCAGAAGTGGGTGGTTTTTGGGACGGGGCAGATTCGCAGTTAAATTTGTCATTCCGATGCCTCACCGCTGAGGGGCGTTGAATAGCGGACGCTACGGGTTATCAATCGATAAAATCAGACATCCAGGAACGGACATGAAGCAATGGCAAATTGGCAAGGTACGCATTACCCAGGTCGTTGAACTTGGTCCGGTTGCAACCTCTCCGCGTTTTTTCTTTCGTGATCCACCGGCCGACCTAGTGGCTCGGCATGCTTGGCTCAAGCCTCATTTTGCCAACGAGGAAGGCAGACTGCTTTTGTCGATCCACTGTTTCATTATTGAGTCTGGCGGACGACGTATTGTGGTTGACACTTGTGTTGGCAATGACAAGCAACGTAGTAGCCCTTCGTGGAATCAACTGAACAGTCCCTTCTTGCATGAGCTGGGCGTCGCTGGTTTTCCACCGGAGAGCATCGACACGGTTCTATGCACCCACCTTCATGTTGACCATGTCGGTTGGAATACGCGCCTGGTCGACGGCCAATGGGTACCCACCTTCACCAAGGCCCGTTATTTATTTGCCCGTAAAGAGTGGGAGCACTGGGCGCGGGAGGCCGAGCATCAAGCGGGGGCGGCCACTGGCTACGCCGAGGCCAAAGTAGATGACGTTTTGGGCGATTCGGTCCGACCCATTATCGATGCGGGCCTTGCCGACTTAGTAGAAACCGATCATAAACTGACCGATGAAGTGTGGCTTGAGCCGACGCCGGGCCACACCCCTGGTCATGTAAGCGTGCGAATTCAATCCGAGGGCCAGCTTGCTGTCATTACCGGTGACTTAATGCATCACCCAATCCAATGCAGTGAGCCTGATCGCCCCGTCAACTTTGACACTGACCCTGAGGTAGCGCGCCACACTCGTCGTCGTTTCTTAGCCTGCTGTGCGCAAGATAAATCCCTGGTTCTGGGCACACATTTCGCCGCGCCAACAGCGGGTCATGTGCTTGCCGTTGGGGATGTTTGGCAATTTAAAACCTGATCACCGTCCGCTCGCGGACGACGATATTACGAAGGCGAGGAATAGAAGATCCGCGTTAAACTACCGAGATGGAATCAACCTACCTCTGGGCCAAAGCCTTCCACATCGTTTTTGTCGTGAGCTGGTTCTCAGGCCTATTCTATTTGCCGAGAATATTCGTCAATCTGGCGATGGTCGAGAGTGGCCCCACCAGAACGAGCACGGCCGCCGAACGGGATCGACTGCTCTTGATGGCGCGGAAGCTTTTGCGTTTTATGGGCCCACTGGCACTGTTCGCGATGGCCCTCGGTCTTTGGCTTTGGCTTGGTGTGGGCATCGGCAAGAAAACCGAAGGGGGACCGAGTGTAGGATGGATGCACGCCAAGCTCTTCATGGTCGTGCTCATCATTGCCTATCACGGCGCCTGTGAGTCCTTGCTCAAAAAATTTGAGAATGGTGAGAACAAGCACTCCCATGTCTGGTATCGTTGGTTCAATGAGGTTCCGGTTTTACTTCTCGTAGCGGCCGTGATCTTAGTAGTGGTCAAACCGTTC
>JANLRI010000544.1:0-5502 GCA_031361565.1 Betaproteobacteria bacterium
ATGGTCGGCGGCATGTTCTGGGCGGGCCTTGTAGCTTTGCTCAAGGACCGCTTCAACGCCAGCGAAATCCTGGTCAGTCTGATGCTGGTCTACGTGGCCAACCTCTTATTGAGCTATCTCGTGTTTGGGCCGTGGAAAGATCCTATGGGATTTAACTTTCCGCAAACCAAGAGCTTCGATGAAGTGGTGAGCATGCCTAAGTTGATTTCGCCGGGGCGTTTGCATTGGGGCTTCGTGTTGGCACTCATCATGGTCGGCTTGGTGTGGTTCTTCATGTCCAAAACCTTTGCGGGTTTCAAGCTTAGAGTCGGCGGCCTTGCGCCATTGGCTGCACGTTATGCCGGTTTTTCGGATCGCCGCGCCCTATGGACGGCCTTACTGATTTCCGGCGCCCTGGCGGGACTGGCCGGTGCGATGGAGGCCACGGGACCGCTTGGGCAGTTAACACCTTATGTGTCTACCGGCTATGGCTTCACTGCCATTATTGTGGCCTTCTTGGGGCGCTTGCATCCTCTCGGTTGTGTATTTGCGAGCATCTTGCTCTCCATGTTCCTGATTGGCGGAGAATTGGCGCAGTCCCGGCTAGGCCTACCCAATGCCATTACCGGTGTTTTCCAGGGCCTGCTTTTATTTGCGCTCTTGGCTTGCGACACTTTGATTGACTTCCGTGTGAAACTCACCGCCAGCTTGGCTCACCAGCATGCTTAGGCAGGCGCGCTCATGAACGAATTCGCCTTACTCATCGCCGCGACATTGAACGCTGGAACCCCATTGGCGGTGGCCGGTCTTGGCCTCATGATCAATGAGCGCGCTGGCGTGTTGAACCTCGGTGCCGAGGGCGTGATGCTGATGGCGGCAGTCGCTGGCTTCGCAATTGCCTTCCATACCCAAAGTGATTTTTTGGCCATAGCGGGCGGCGCTGCGATGGGCGCGGCCTTTGCCGCTCTGTTCGGGTTTTTGGTGATTTGGCTCAACACCAATCAATACGCTACCGGACTTGCTCTGAGCTTACTGGGCACGGGCCTGTCGGCCTTCGTGGGCACCGGATACGTGGGTAAGAAACTGGCCGATAAATCGGCGTTGGTGATCCCAGGGTTGTCGGATTTAACCTTTTTTGGTCCGGCGTTTTTCAAACAAAACCCTTTCGTCTATTTCGCTATTGCCCTTACGTTCGCAACGGCCTGGTTTCTCTACAAGTCACGAGCAGGGCTGACCTTGCGAGCGGTTGGTGAGTCGCCTGAGTCCGCCCATGCGCTTGGACTTCCGGTAAGACTGATCCGGCTCGCTGCCGTCATGGTCGGAGGTGCCTTTTGTGGCTTGGCGGGCGCCTATCTGGCCGTGGTGTACACCCCCCTATGGGTTGAAGGGATGACCGCCGGTCGAGGTTGGATCGCGCTCGCACTGACCACCTTTGCCACTTGGCGACCAACACGCGTTTTAATGGGTGCGTATTTGTTTGGCGGCGTCACCATGCTGCAATTTCACTTGCAAGGCCTCGGCGTGCAAATCGCCAGCCAGTGGATGGGGATGCTACCTTACCTTGCCACCATTGTGGTCTTGGCACTGATTTCTCGCAACCCCGAATGGATTCGCGTTAACATGCCCGCTTCACTTGGAAAACCGTTTTATCCTGGTGGCTAAGGCCTGCGTTTGCCCCCAGATTTTTCACTTTGATTCGTTGTTCTCGAAAAAAGCTTAGGAGAGTTTATGTCGGATTTTATGAAGCGCTCAACCTTGCGCACTTTCGGATTGGCTGCCCTCGTAGCCACCGGGGTGTTGATCGGTTGCAGTAAAAAAGAAGAAGCCAAGCCTGCGGCCCCAGCTTCAGCGCCCACGGCAGCACCGGCGCCTGTCGCTGGCGAGCCATTTAAGGCGGCTTGGGTTTATGTAGGACCGGTTGGCGATGCTGGTTGGACCTATGCGCACGACCTTGGTCGCAAAGCAGTCGAGGCTGAGTTTGGCGACAAAGTCAAAACCAGTATTGTTGAAAAAGTGCCCGAAGGTGCCGACGCCGAGCGCGTGATTCGCGATTTGGCGACGCAAGGCAACAAGGTTATTTTCGCGACCAGCTTTGGCTATATGGAACCGATGCTCAAAGTGGCCAAGGATTTTCCAAACGTTAAATTTGAACATGCTACTGGCTACAAAACTGCTGATAACATGCGCGTCTACGATGCTCGTTTTTATCAAGATGCTTATGTCGCCGGCATTATCGCTGGCAAAATGACGAAATCCAACACGCTTGGTTTTGTAGGCTCTTTCCCGATTCCCGAGGTGGTACGCAACATTAATGCCTTCACCATGGGTGCACTGAGTGTCAACCCTAAGGTTAAGACCAAGGTCGTTTGGGTATCGACCTGGTTTGATCCTCCCAAGGAAAGTGAAGCCGCCCAGAGTCTGATCAACCAAGGCGCTGACGTGCTCCTGCAGAACACCGATTCGACCGCCGTGCTTCAAACCGCAGAGAAAAACGGCAAGTATGCCTTCGGCTGGGATAGTGACATGAGCGCCTTTGCGGCTAAAGCTCATCTCGCTTCGGCGATTGTGAACTGGGGCCCGTACTACAGCAAGGCGATCAAAGAGGCCATGGATGGCTCCTGGAAAACCGGCGTGACCCGTTGGGGTATGAAGGAAGGGCAGAATGACTTAGTAAAAGTGGCCGAAGGCGTGCCCGCTGATGTACAAGCCAAGGTTAAGGAAGTGAAAGAAGCCATCAAGGCGGGCACCTTCGAAGTGTTCACCGGGCCGCTTGTCGATAATACGGGCAAAGAGCGTCTCGCAAAAGATGTCAAAGCGGATGACGACTTTAAAGGCAAGATCGACTTCTATGTCAACGGCGTAGAAGGCGCGTTGCCTGATAAGAAATAGGCCGTGCAACGTGGGGGCTGTGTGTGATTGAACAAAGTCATTGGCACCCCGTTGCCTTGGTCAGCGCCTTGGGGCTGACGCCCCTCGCCGTGAAGCTGCTGGATCAAGAGCTTGTGCTGTGGCGTGCTCAAGACGACGCTGTGCACGCTTTTGCCAATCAGTGCCCCCATCGCGGTGCCCGCTTGAGTCTCGGTCGCGTCGTCGAAAACCGGCTCGAGTGCGCCTATCACGGCTGGCAGTTTGATGGTCAGGCACAATGCCGATTGATTCCTGCAACACCCGAGCTTGTCCCGAGTCCATCATTGAAAGCCTGCCACTATCAAACCCGACTTGCTTACGATTTGATTTGGGTGCGAATGAATTCAGTAGAACAATTCCATGCCGGGTCGGCGCATTCTCCGTCCGACGGGCATCAAAGCGTTCAGACACCAGATTTGCCTGTGTTTGCTGCAGAACATGACAGCCGACTGCGCAAGACTGGGTGCGGCCCTTACTGGGTCGACACCAGTGCGCCCCGCATTGTCGAGAATTTCTTGGATATGGCCCATTTCGGCTTCGTTCATGAACACTGGTTAGGCGATCGTTCCCATACAAGTCAAGTCCCGTATCGGGTCGAAGAGACGGTTACTGGCCTATTGTCCACCCAGTGTTTTGCCTGGCAACCGAAGAGCAGCCTGCATGCTACAGGCGGCAGTATGGTGGAGTACACCTACGAGGTGGTCTCACCCTATTGCGCCGTGTTAACCAAACTTCCCGAGGCGACGCGGGTCGCCATTGCAGACTTCAAAGAGTCTATCGCTCTATTTGTATGCCCGGTGGAACCGGAGCGAAGCCTGGTTTGGTTTCGTTTGGCAATGAATGACTTTGTATCGCCCGATCAAGAGTTACAGAAGTTTCAAGACACTATTTTTTCGCAGGACAAACCTATTCTTGAATCGCAAATACCGAAACGCCTACCGCTTGATCCCAAGTCTGAAATGCACAGTGCGGCCGATAGGGGCTCCATCGCCTACCGGCGTTACCTTAAGCGGCTTGGTATTCAGTTTGGCGTGTGCTGAGAGACCCAGATGAGTGCCTTCAGCCCCGACCCACGCATCGACTTCTGCGCCATCAAGGCTTGGCAGATCCCGAAGCTCCTTTGTGCGATGCCCAAGGCCGAGCTTCATTTGCATATCGAAGGCTCACTTGAGCCAGAACTGATGTTCGCGCTGGCGCAAAAGAACCAGATTCACCTACCTTTCGCGAGCGTGGATGCTTTGCGCGTGGCCTATGCGTTTGAAGACCTTCAGTCCTTCCTCGATATCTACTACGCGGGTGCGAGCGTACTCATCACGGAAGACGACTTCTTTCAAATGGCCTGGGCCTATCTGCAGCGCGCTGCGGCAGAAAATATAGTTCGCGCAGAAATTTTTTTCGATCCTCAGACCCATACGGAGCGTGGTGTTGCCCTGGGTACCGTGATCCAAGGCTTGAGCCGCGCCCTGGCCAAGGCACGCGCCGAGCTAGGTGTGGACGGCGCGCTCATTCTTTGCTTTCTTCGTCATCTCTCTGAGGCATCGGCCGTGGAAACGCTTGAGGCAGCCCGTCCGTTTAGTAAGCACCTCATCGGCGTCGGCCTAGACTCGAGCGAACGCGGGCATCCACCTGAAAAATTCAAGCGGGTGTTCACTAAAGCTGCCGCGATGGGCCTGCAGCTCGTCGCGCATGCCGGGGAGGAAGGTCCCCCCGAATACATTTGGAGTGCGCTTGACGAGCTTCAGGTGACCAGAATTGATCACGGCGTGCGCTGTATTGAAGATCCTCATTTGGTGAAGCGCCTCGCCTCTGAGCGCGTTCCGTTAACGGTATGCCCGCTTTCAAATATAAAACTTAGAGTCTTCAAGACTATGGCCGAGCATAACCTCGGGCGCTTGCTCGATGAAGGTCTATGCATCACCTTGAATTCGGATGATCCCGCTTACTTTGGGGGCTATCTCAATCAAAACTTTGTGGCGGCCTTTGAGGCTCTGGCCTTGAGCGCGAGAGATGCCTGGCAGTTGGCCGCCAATAGCTTCGAAGCGAGCTTTGTGTCGCTTGAGCAAAAAGCGCGCTGGGTAAAGCAGTTAGATCAGACCTTTCTAGGGCACTAGTGCTCGCGAGATGGCGCAAACACGGCCATTGGTGGGGATTGCGTAGGCTTTGATCGGGTCGGCCCGGAACTTGATGGCGGTAGACATAGTGGGTCTCCCTTTAAGGGTCTGCTAGGTGTCGGACTTTACGGGCTCGGCAGCGACCTTTGATTGACTTAGGTCAACAAACCCCTCGAGAATTGGACCGGGTCGGCTGAACTTTGAACGGGACTCCTAAAATAGGGTTTTACCCGTTATTTTCATGGAGTCCGAGCATGTCCGAAGCCTATATTGTCTCAGCAGTCCGAACCGCCGGTGGCCGCAAAGGAGGTCGACTGGCGGGGTGGCATCCGGCCGATTTGGCCGCCGAGGTGCTCAACGCCTTAGTCGCACGTACGGGGGCTGATCCGGCATTAATTGAAGACGTCATCATGGGCTGCGTCGGTCAGGCGGGCGAGCAATCGACCAATGTGGCTCGTAACGCGGTCCTCGCCTCCATCCTGCCAGAGTCCGTGCCTGGCACGTC
>JANLRI010000555.1:0-5415 GCA_031361565.1 Betaproteobacteria bacterium
CCTTATCGACGCGTACTGCTTAAGCTCTCGGGCGAAGCCCTGATGGGCGACGACTCTTACGGTATAAACCGAGCCACGATCGGTTCCATGGTGGCTGAAATCACCCAGGTGGTGCGCAGCGGCACTGAACTGGCGATTGTCATCGGCGGCGGAAACATCTTCCGCGGAATTGCCGGTGGTGCTTCGGGCATGGAACGCGCTACGGCCGACTACATGGGAATGTTGGCAACGGTCATGAACGCTTTGGCCTTGCAAGATGCTTTTCGTCAGGTGGGTGTGTCTGCCCGCGTGCAATCGGCCCTCAAGATCGAGCAGGTGGTTGAGCCCTACATACGCCCCAAGGCCTTGCGCTATCTGGAAGAAGGGAAGGTGGTGATTTTTGCTGCCGGAACTGGCAACCCATTTTTTACAACGGATACAGCCGCCGCACTTCGTGGCGCCGAGATTGGCGCCCAAATTGTGCTCAAGGCGACCAAAGTGGATGGCATTTATTCGGCCGACCCAAAGAAAGATCCGAAGGCTACGCGTTACGCGACCATTACTTTTGATGAATGTATTTCAAAGAATCTGCAAGTCATGGATGCAACGGCGTTTGCCTTGTGCCGTGATCAAAAACTACCTATTAAAGTGTTCTCTATCTTCAAAAGTGGAGCGCTGGCCCGAGTGATCGGTGGCGACTCCGAGGGCACGCTTGTTCATATCTAGAGACTTTTGTCATGACGATTGCTGACATCAAAAAAACATCCGACGATAAAATGCAGCGCTCGATTGAGTCGCTGAAAACCAATCTTGCCAAGATTCGTACTGGGCGGGCTTCGCCAGCGATTTTGGATCACATCATGGTCGATTATTACGGCAGCATGGTGTCGATCAACCAAGTCGCTAACATCACCCTCTTGGATGCTCGCACCATTGGAGTTGCAGTTTGGGAAAAGAAAATGGCCAATGCAGTTGATCGAGCCATTCGAGAGTCAGACCTGGGATTAAATCCTTCGTCTATGGGTGAAGTGATACGCGTGCCGATGCCGCCTCTTTCTGAAGAGCGGCGCAAAGAAATGGCCAAGCTCGTCAAGGGTGAGGGCGAGCAAACCAAGGTGGCGGTGCGTAACCTGCGCCGCGATGCCAACGAAAGCTTCAAAAAACTCCTCAAGGATAAGGCGGTCTCAGAAGATGATGATCGCCGCGCCCAGGATGAAATTCAAAAATTGACTGACCGCTATATTGTAGAAATCGACAGGGTCTTGCAGGCTAAAGAGCAAGAAATCTTGACGATTTAGAACGATCTTTCGCCCCCAAGCTCTCTCATTAAAGCACCCGCATGAATCCTAGCTCGACGCAGCAGATTCCCGAGTCACAGTCGATTCCAAAACATGTCGCGGTGATCATGGACGGCAATGGACGCTGGGCCAAGAAGCGTTTATTGCCGAGGGTAGCGGGTCATGCCAAAGGTGTGGATGCCGTCCGCTCGACGGTGGAAGCCTGCGCCCGACGCGGCGTTGAGTGCTTAACTCTTTTTGCATTTAGCTCCGAGAATTGGCGGCGTCCGATCGACGAAGTTTCGGTCTTGATGAGGCTCTTTCTTACGGCGCTTGAGAAGGAAGTGAGCTCGCTACGAAAGAATGGCATTCGCCTAAGAGTGATTGGAGATTTGGATGCGTTTGACCCGAAACTGCAATCCATGATCGCCTCCGCCGAGGCGGACACGGCACGTTGCAAAGGTATGACGCTGGTTATTGCAGCCAATTACGGTGGACGCTGGGATATTTTGAATGCCACTCGCAAAATGCTTGCGGCGCAGCCGCATTTAGCCGCCAACCCAGAAATGATTTCCGAGAACGACCTCTCGCCCTTTTTAGCTTTGGCCGACCAGGCGGAACCGGATCTTTTTATTCGTACCGGGGGGGAGCGCCGAGTCAGTAATTTTATGCTTTGGCAATTGGCCTATACCGAGTTTTATTTCACAGATTGTTTTTGGCCCGACTTTAATGGCGAGGAGCTGGGCAAAGCCTTTGAGTCCTTCGCACAGCGCGAAAGGCGTTTTGGTCGCACCAGCGAACAGTTGAAGGCTCCAAAAACTCCGGCGACCAGCCTTGCTTAAACAAAGAGTTATTACGGCCTTGTTGTTGTTGGCTCTGATCCTGCCAGCGATTCTGATCCCCAATCCTTGGTCGTGGCCGCTTCTTTCTCTCGCATTTTGCGGTGCCGCTTGTTGGGAGTGGGCCAGAATGGTCAGCTCGAACAAGACCGCGATTCGTAGTGCAATTTTTTTAGTCCTCGCGGGGATATGTGTGCTGACCTTGAACTCAACACACCAGCTTCAGCTTAGCCTATTACTGGCCTCAATCGGCACCATATTTTGGTTTCTGTTCTCGCCGTTTCGCTTGAAGAGCTTAAATGCTCAATCAGGATCTTGGCCTTTGGCCGTGATTTTGATTTTTGCGGCATGGCTTGCTCTCGTGCAAATTCACCGGATTAGCGCAACGGCCTTGCTGGCTTCGATGGCGATCGTTTGGGTCGCAGACATCGGTGCCTATTTCGTGGGTCGAGCGGTGGGAAGGCGCAAACTTGCACCCAAAATTAGTCCGGGGAAAAGCTGGGAAGGTGTCTGGGGTGGTATGTTTTTTGTGATCATCGTGGGTCTAGTCTCGGCGGCTGCGCCAAGCTTGGCAACGGCTCTACCAGCGCGCTTAGTAAGTCAAGTGGGACCCGTGATTGGCGCGGTCGTTTTAGCCCTGTTAGCAGCCTATTCCGTGGTTGGGGATTTGCACGAGTCTCTCCTTAAACGGCAAGCCAATATCAAGGACAGTAGCGGCCTACTACCGGGGCACGGAGGGGTCTTAGATCGGATTGACGCACTACTCCCGACCATGCCTGCGGCGTACTTACTGCACTACGCTCTTGAACATGGCTTTAAGCTCTGATCTGGCATGCAGACCCTTAGTATTCTTGGCGCGACCGGATCGATTGGTCAGTCGACCTTGGATGTCGTCCGACGCCATCCTAATCGCTTCCGTGTGCATGCACTTAGTGGACAATCGCGCATCGAGCAACTGGCTCAAGACTGTGCGGAGTTTCGTCCGCGTTTTGCTGTTTTACCCGATGAGCAAAACCTAAAAGCCTTGCAAGCTGCCCTAGCGATACACGATGCCAGCGCCACAGAAATTATTGTGGGTCCCGAGGCGCTCGTGGGTGTGTCGGTTGATGCCAAGGTCGACGCAGTGATGGCGGCCATTGTCGGGGCGGCGGGCCTGTTACCCAGCTTGGCGGCAGCGCGCGCGGGCAAAAAGGTTTTGCTCGCGAATAAAGAAGCCTTGGTGATGTCCGGAGAACTGTTTATGCAGGTGTGTCGGAAGAGTGGGGCAAGCGTTTTACCCATCGATTCCGAACACAATGCCATCTTCCAATGTTTGCCGCAGGGTAGGGTGGATGCCGGCGTTTCCCACATTACCTTGACGGCATCTGGGGGGCCTTTTCGGCGGCGCGATCCAAGCACGCTGGCCTCGGTTACGCCAGCAGAGGCGGTCGCGCACCCTAACTGGGCGATGGGACGAAAGATTTCCGTTGATTCAGCGACTATGATGAACAAGGGCTTGGAATTGATCGAAGCCCATTATCTATTTGGAGTCCCCATGTCCGCCTTGGAAGTGGTGATTCATCCTCAAAGTGTGATTCATTCCTTGGTAACTTACCGTGATGGCTCGACCCTGGCGCAGCTAGGAAACCCTGATATGCGCACCCCTATTGCCCACGCTTTGGCTTATCCTGAGAGAATTGAGAGTGGTGTTAGACCACTGTCCCTTGTGGACATTGCTAAACTCGACTTTGAGGCGGCCGATCTGGTACGTTTCCCATGCTTGAGCCTAGCCTTCGAAGCACTGAGAAAAGGTGGCGCTGCGCCCAATATTATGAATGCGGCGAATGAAATCGCCGTAGAGGCCTTTTTGAAAGGCGACCTTGGCTTTCATCGCATTGCGGCCGTATGTGGCGAGGTTTTAGCCCAGACCAACTTAGACGAGGTCGCAGATTCGATTGAAAAGGTTCTTTATATTGACGCGAACGCAAGAAAAGTCGCAGCCAACATCGTTTCTAAGTACTTAAGCTAAGTGGCTTAGGCGAACCGGGCCAATGAGCACGAAAGTTCAAAGGCTTGGGTGATCCTTGACCAAGAAAATTAACGGAACAACGTATGCAAACCCTTCTCGCCTTTCTGGCCGCCCTAACGCTCTTGGTTTTTGTGCATGAGCTAGGGCATTATCTGGTCGCCATTTGGTGCGATGTCAAAGTTCTCAAGTTTTCGATTGGGTTCGGCAAGCCCCTACTCAGTAAAAAGTGGGGTAAAGATCAAACCGAATGGACCCTTGCCATGATCCCGCTTGGAGGCTTCGTCAAGATGCTCGATGAGCGCGAGCAGGAGACTGCCAGTATCTCCCCGCAAGATCTGCCGCGCGCGTTCTCACAAAAGACCTTGTTTCAGCGCTCGCTCATCGTGGTAGCAGGTCCGGTCGCAAACTTATTATTAGCGATTTTCCTATACGCAATGATGGGCTGGATCGGCATTGAAGAAGCGGCACCGATTGTCGATCAACCGGTCAAGAATAGTGCTGCAGACGTGGCTCAATTGCAAAGAGGCGACCGCATTCTTGCGGTTGATGGCAACCAAGTTCGTTCATGGAACGATTTGCGACTCAAGTTACTGACATCAGTGATCGAAAAACGCTCTGCCGATATCTTGATCAAGCGAGCAGGCGGCGACGTTCAACTCAAAATCAATGCGGGTGGGCTTCCAGAGAATGAGGCTGAACGTAACTATCTGCAAACCTTGGGCATTGAGCTTGCGCCGGGGAAAGTCGAGGTGGGTTCCCTTAGTGCAGGTGGCGCGGCTGAGCGAGATGGTCTCAAGTCAGGCGATGTGATTGTTCAAGCTGGCGAACAAAAAATTGAGCGTGCGAGAACGGTCATCGATCAAATTCGCGCCAATCCTGAGACCGCTTTAGCCATTAAAGTGTTGCGTGGCAATGACGAAATCACACTCAATATAAAGCCCGAGGCAAAGGATTCAGAAAAACCCGAAGAGGCAGGCAAGAAAATTGGCCGCATTGGGGCCGCGCTTACCGACAAGATTGCGTTCGACACCGTGCAATACGGTCCGCTCGAAGGTATTGCCCAGGGCGTCAAGCAAACTTGGGACATGTCACTTTTTTCCGTCAAAATGATGGGGAAAATGGTCACAGGTGATCTCTCGCTCAAGAATCTGAGCGGACCGGTCACGATTGCCGACCTTGCCGGCAAGACAGTCAGAGTGGGCTGGTACGCCTATGTCAGCTTCCTGGCTTTGATTAGTATCAGCTTGGCAATGCTCAACCTGATGCCAATCCCGGTTTTGGATGGCGGGCATTTGGTATATTACGGCCTCGA
>JANLRI010000565.1:0-10506 GCA_031361565.1 Betaproteobacteria bacterium
ATTTCCCGGCGGCAAGATCGGCCGTATTCGCCTGAGCCGCAGCCGTTGCTGATTTTTGTTCGGAGCTTGTTTCTACTGGACGCGAAATGCAAGCGGTCAGCATCGTCGTGGCCAGTAAGGGAATTGCCGCCAGTACTAACCTATTCCGTGGGCTCATCATGTCCGTCTCCTGGAGGCTCTTCACTCTACTCTGATTTAGAGTTTAGACGAGCCGCTCAGCGGTGCATCGGCGCAAAGGTGTCGCTCAAACCAATTTACTGACCCTTCCCGCCCAATACCGATCCCGCAACAAGCGCTTGTAAAGCTTGCCGGTAGGATGCCTCGGCAACTCCGCCTCAAAATCCACCGACTTAGGGCATTTGATCGGCGACAAATTCTCGCGACAATAGGCAATCAATTCCGCCTCGAGCGCAGTTCCGGCTTCCGCCATATCTCGTGGCTGCACCACCGCTTTCACCTCTTCTCCAAATTCCTCATGGGGAACGCCAATCACCGCGACATCCATTACTTTAGGATGCAACACCAAAAGGTTCTCGGCTTCTTGGGGATAGATGTTTACGCCGCCTGAGATAATCATGTAGGACTTGCGATCGGTGAGGTAGAGGTAGCCATCGGCATCGACATGGCCAACGTCTCCTAGGGTGGTCCAGCCTTGGGCATTGGTCGACTCCTGGGTTTTCTCCGGGTCATCGTGATACTTGAATGCCTTGCCCTCAGCAAAGTAGATCGTGCCTGTTTCACCTTGGGCGAGCTCTTGGCCATCTTCACCGCAGATGCGTAGCTTTCCGATCACGGCCTTGCCGACGCTGCCTTTATGGCTGAGCCAATCCTTGGAATGGACCATGGTCATGCCATTACCCTCGGTACCCGCGTAGTACTCCCAGATGACTGGGCCCCACCAGTCGATCATTTGCTCTTTAACAGCAATAGGACAGGGTGCGGCTGCGTGGATGGCAAACTTCAATGAGGATAGGTCGTAACGGCTACGCGCTTCTGGCGCAAGTTTAAGCATCCGCACAAACATCGTCGGTACCAATTGGGTATGGGTGACTTGATATTTCTGCACCAGTTGCAGATAAGTGTCTGGGTCAAAATGCTCCATGATGATGCTGGTGCCACCCAGGCGCATCACGCTCATATTAAAGCGCAGTGGTGCCGCATGGTAAAGCGGCGCGGGAGATAAATACACCGTGTTCGGCCCCATCCCATAAATGCTCTGACTAATGTGAATCAGTGAACTAGGAACATCAATCTCGGGGCTTTCGGGGGGTACAAATACACCCTTGGGTTTGCCGGTGGTGCCTGAGGAGTACAGCATATCGGCCCCAGCGGTTTGGTCCGCAATGGGGGTGATCGGCAAGTTCGCAAGGCGTGGCTCGAGAGCCTCAAACCCCGGGGATGCGCCGTCCAACATCAGGAGGGCGGTAGTTGCAGGCATTTGCCCATGCAACTCACTAGCCAGTTTGGCCATGGCTTGCGAAGTGAAGAGCACCTTTGCCTCGCAGTTACTCACAATATAGGCGGCCTCTCCCACAGTAAGTCGCGTGCTCATCGCGGTGTAAATAATGCCTGAGCGCTGCGCCCCCCAACAGATTTCGTAAAACTTCGGGTGATTCTCAAGCAGGATAGCGATGTGGTCGCCGGGCTTAAGGCCCAGGTCACGCAGCAAATGAGCGACTTGGTTGGAACGCTCATCGAGTTGGCGATAGCTGACGGTAACGCCACTGGCCGCCATAATGTAGGCGGGTTGATCTGGATGGCTCTGAGCGTGAATATACGGGTGCATCGCGTGCTGTGAATGGAGGATTGGAATCTGGAGAGGCTTCGTGGGGTCAATAAGCTAATGGGTCAGAAAGTTCGTGGATTAGAAGGTTAAAGGGCCTTTGGAACCACGTTGTTGCCCTTGATGATCACTGGCAAGGAGGTATAGCCATGCACAAAGTTGGAGAACACAAGTTTCGGCTCACCGATCACATCAATCTGTGAGTAGCGCTTCAAAATCTCTTCCCACATAATTTTGAGCTGCATTTCCGCCAGACGGTTACCGACACAGCGGTGGATGCCGAAGCCGAAGGCTAAATGTTGGCGCGCCTTGGGTCGATCAATAATGAAGCTAATGGCGTTGTCAATCGCTTCCTCATCGCGATTGCCCGACAAATACCACATGATGACTTTGTCACCTTTCTTGATCTGCTTGCCCCCCAACTCTGTATCCATGGTGGCATTGCGACGCATATGAGACAAAGGTGTCTGATAGCGAATGATTTCCGACACCATGTTGGGGATGAGCCCCGGGTTATCGCGCAGCTTTTGATACTCGGCAGGGTTCTGGTTCAAGAAATTGAGACCGCCAGTGATTGAGTTTCGGGTGGTGTCATTGCCACCAACGATTAACAAGATGAGATTGCCCAAGTACTCGATAGGCGGCATGTTGCGGGTAGCCGGATTGTGGGCCAGCATTGAAATCAGGTCGCTGCCCGGATCTTTATTGACGCGTTCATTCCAGAGCTTTGTGAAGTACGCCAGGCACTTGCCCAGCTCTGCCATGCGCTTTTCCTGGGTATTAATCGGGCCGCCCGAATTGAAATCCACCGTGGCGACATCCGACCAGTAGGTGAGCAAATGGCGGTCTTCCCAAGGAAAGTCAAAGAGGGTAGCGAGCATCTGGGTGGTGAGCGCAATCGAGACTTTGTCGACCCATTCAAAGGGCTCATCAATCGGCAAGCTGTCGAGAATGGTGCATACCCGCGTACGGATGGTCTGCTCAAGATTGGCAAGGTTTCCGGGTGCCACAATCGGGCTGACTGCTTTGCGCTGCGCGTCATGCCGGGGCGGGTCCATGGCGATGAATCCGGGTGAAGCGGATATCGCCTCCGGTTCGCGTATTGAAATCGCTCCGTGGGACGAGAAAATCGCGTGATTGGCATCGACGTGCATGATGTCTTTGTACTTAGTGATCGACCAATATGCGCCATGCGGACTGTCGCGGCACAGGTGCACGGGATCTTCCTTCCTCATGCGCTCGAAGTATGGCCAGACCGTGTCCGATTGAAACAAGGCGCCATCGCTCATGTCGAACTTATCTAAAGGCGTGGCATAGGCTTTAGCGCGTGCTGCGTCTTGGACGGCTTTGTTCATGATCGGTTCCCAAGGTTGTACTGGTTGACAAGTGGCTGCTTTGCAAAAGGCTGCTGTCCGCAAGGTGCCCTAGTGTTGCCCCTCTGGCATGTAAACAACCAGGCCTTCCAGGTCGTCGTGCATTCTGATCTGGCAAGCCAAGCGCGAGTTACTCTTCGCGGCTTCCACAAAATTGATCATCTCGTGTTCTTTTTCGCCGGCTGGACTGAGTTTGTCAAGCCAGGCGGGCTCGACCAGAACATGGCATGTGGCGCAGATGCACTGGCCGCCACAATCGGCATCGATACCTGGAATCATGTTGTTGACTGCGCCTTCCATGACCGAATCGCCATTGGGTAGATCGATTTCGCGGTGTACGCCGTCGTGCTGAATGTAAGTAATGATGGGCATATTTTTATCTCCTGGTTGTAATCATAGCGGTGTATTGCCCGCTACGCTTTTCGCGTTCAATTTTGCCGCGATTAAGACACTCTATGACTCGTGTCGAACGACAAAACGGCACTCCATGGAGCGCCGCTCGGTTGCAAAGCTGCACTGCAACATTACGATAGTCTTGGTGTAACGCCTAGCTTGGCTTAGCGGATACTTACCGTGCTCGCTTTCCAACTCGCATTCTGCCAGCGTTGAAAGGCTCCGAGCAAACTAGGATCACTGGCTTGCTTGTCGGTCGCCATATTGTCCAGGTTAATCACCTCGAAGCTGCGCTTGTAATGCTTTTGAACCCGGGCCTCACGAGCCACCAAGACTTGTTTACCGTCAGGGGCGAAACCAGCGAACTCCACGTAGCCCAACTCTGGGCCTTGCAAACTGGGCGGGAGTACATCGTGGCTCCAGCCTTCTGCGGTTTTTCTGAGCACCCACATTTCCCTCCAAGCCTCGCTGGGCTGTACTGCGAAAGTGACGGCGTTGCCTTGTGCGTTAACGCTGATTGAGCTCAGCCACACTAAGCCATAGGTGCATGTACGCAGCGACTCCGCACTCTTGCCGAGCTTCTTGAGCACGACACAGGTTTCTCCTGGTTGACCTTCCTCAGTCTCTATCGTTATGCCCTGCCTCGTGAGTGCGGCGAGCTTGCTTGCCTCGACACTGATCGCGCCATGAGGCTTACCTGTCCAGCGCGATGCGCTGACCCTCATGGCTGCATCGTTGTAAGTCGCGAAATCCTCGTCTGCGAGTTCCGAGCGATTGACCTTTGCCAATGCATCAAGCGCCTTGGCGGTGGAGGACTCGATCTCAAGAGGTTTCAGGGCAGCCCCGAGGATCGCAATTGCACCAGCCTGCTCGATCCGAGCTTGAAGATAGGCGATCCCACCCCACACCGAAGCGCGACGAGTATGGATTCGATTCTCCAGGTAGGCCGGTAGTTGCGCACCCGACACTTGCTCGAGCACATTGGCGCGCCACTGCTCAAAGCGATAGCGGGTCGGGGTTTGAAGAGCCGGATCGACGCATTCCTGGCGAGTTAAGGCCAGGGCTGCGCGTGCCTTCTGCTCACTGGTGGAGGCCATCGCCATCACCTGGCGAAAAGCTTCTCCGTCGTAGCACACTTGCATTCGAGCATCGCGCTCAAAACTTTTAAACTTGAGGCCATAAGCCTTGGCCAGATCGAGATGCGCCGAAGTGGCAATCTCAACGGCTTTACTCATGGGGACAGCACTTGAGGCGCGCGCAGCGAGTCGGTCGGCCATGCTGCCTAAGGCGTCGAAAACTTCTATGCCACTTGCACCGTTCAAATCCTGCGAGGACGCCACCTTAATGTAGGCCGCTGCAAATCCGATCCCTAGGGACTCTGATCCTGGGGTGTCCCGTACCAAACGAATCGCATGCAAGAGCTCGGGCGCTTCGTGTGCTGCGAGCCGGACGCGTTTCACCTGACTCGTCTTGACGAACCCTGCCCGTTCGCGGCGATGGTCGTAGACCTGAAGATAGTCGAGCCGCTCGCCGCGCACCTCGATCATGTCGCCTGCACTCAACTGAGCGTGGACTTGGCCCGCGTCGCGGGGTGCTGATCGAAGGCTAATCGGGTCCTGTAGAACGATGGCGATGTTCATCAGCGCCTCCGATGCCTGGGCAGAAGACATGGTTGGGTTCGCCGTTGGTGAACCGACCGAAGCCGCTTGGGCTTGAAGCGTCAGGCAAGCGGTGGCGCTTGCAATGGCCATCAGTGTTTTCATGGTGGATGCTCTGGTGGTGGATTTGTTGATCGTAGTTTTAGTGCTCGTAGTGTCGATAGCAGGAGTGTTGATGCTGGTGGCGTTCATGACTAGTTGCTCTTTTGGTTAGAAGCATCGGCACGGTCGCTATCCTGCTCACTTGTATCGCCACTGACAGGGATGGCACGAGCGCTCTTGACCCCGCCGATCAATCCAGCACCTAAGAAAGCACCATCAGTTCCAGGTGGCGCGATGATGACCTGTACCTTATCGCTCAATTTGTCGACCATGGCTTTTTGAATGAGCAGAGGATGCTTGGTGATGAGCACACCCTCACGAGACATCTGCTCGCTGTTGGTTTTGCCCACCTTGTCGAGCCGATAAACTTCAGCGTCGGCAAGTTTTTGACGTGAGTCCGCCTCACCTGCGGCTTCCAAGCGACGTGCTTGTGCGCTACCTTCGGCGCGGCGGATCGCTGAAACTTTCTCGGCTTCAGCTTCCAGTTGGCGCTGTTCAATTTGACGTTGCTTGAAGGGCAGCACATGCTTCATGGCTTCTTCCTGGCCTCGCGCTGCGATGATTTGCTCGCGTGCAGCCGCTTCCGCGGACTTCTCACGCTTGACCTTGTCGGCTTCTGCGTCTAACTCCGTTTCTTTCACGCGTTTGTCTTTAAGCTCCAAGGTGTAGCGCATTTTTTGGGTGGCTAATTCTTCCGCCAGGAGCGTATCCATGCCGCGACGATAATCGGCAGGGAGGTCCACCTTGCCGACATGCACAGTGCGCAGCAGCACGCCCTCGGCAGCCAGCTTGGTTTTCAATTCCGTCTCAATAAGCTGCTGAATTTCGCCGCGCTTGGTGGAGAAAATCTCACGCACCGTATAGCGTGCAAAGGTCTTGTAGACGATGCCTTGTACGGCGGGTTCGACCACATCGCCTTCTACGGCGGTCGCCATGCTGGAGGGCATTTTGCTGATGCTGCTAGGGTCGAGTGCGTAACGTACGGCTAGATCAATACCGACCGACAGGCCTTCAACTGACTGGACGGGCGCGCGACCCTCGGCCTTGCTCATGGCTTCGGCCTTATAGGTATGGTCACGAAGGGAGAACTTGCGCAGTTCGTGAAGTATTGGGACCATCAATACCGATCCGGCGCGCCATTCACTAGTCGTACCTGTGACTTGATTCGTGCGGATACCGACTTCGCCCGGCTCAATCGCATGCAGTGGAGGGTTCTTAAAAATGGCGTATCCAAGGCCGCCGACGACGATGACGCTGATCAGTGCGGCTCGGCTAGTTCGCGACCAAGCAAGCTTTTCGGAAAGTTCAAATTTTTTAGAGGCAGAGTCCGTATTTGCGGCTGGATCGCCAGCACCGTGACTTAATGCCTTACGAACAGCCAGACTCATGCTGTTTAGCTTGATGCGTAGTGTAGTTTTAAGGTGGTTCAACATTTTGGACTCGGTTCTCACTTGGGTTGAAAAGCTTCGGGTTTAGACGCGGTGCTACTGCTGCGTCGATGGAGTTGATTGTTAAGAATTCGCCCGGAAGTAAACAGCCTTGCAGCAGGTGAAGGCGTTCACAAGGCCGGCGGCAATCTTCCGAGCCCGGAAGAAAAACTCACACCCACGATTGGGGCCAGGCCTCATAATTCGAGCCCATGAGTACACGAATCGCAGTAATAGAAGATGATCTACCGACCAGTAACCAGTTGGTTGGCTGGATTCGCTCCGCGCGCCCGGAGCTGAAGGTCGATCAGTGGTTTAGTCGCGACGAGGCCGAAGCCGCTCTTGCACGTGAGCAGTACGACGTGGTGTTGTTGGATATTGAACTGGGCAGAGAGCGCAACGCCGGCGTGGCTCTGATCAATGCCATCAATAAGCTAGGCCAAGGCACACCCGTATTAGTGGTCTCCGCCATGCCGGCCGCCATTTATCGCAGCATCATGAAGGCACTAGACGCTTGGGATTATCTTCAAAAAACCAGCTTCGACGAGGCCGAGTTTATCGATACCTTTCTGGATGTTTTACGGGCCGCGAAGGCTAGACAAAACGAGCGAGCTAAAGTCGAGGATGCTGCGCGTGAGAAGCCCGAGTTGGTAGGCGCCCTGTCGAAAGAGCTTCAGCTCGACCCACTTTGGCAGCGCAGCCCGATCTGGCGCGATCAGCGTATCAATCTTCCTCTGACCGCACAGCGTATTCTGGCCACCTTGTTTCAGCGCAAAGGCGACGTGGTGTCTTATGAGGACTTATTTGAGGTGGTGAAAAGTGGCCGCAATCGCGACAATGTACGCAAGCATGTCAGCGCAATTCGCGAGGCCTTCCGCGATGTGGATCCGCATTTCGATGGCATAGAAAATGTACCGATGCGCGGCTTTCGTTGGGTGAGTTCACCCGTGAAGACGCGTTAACGTCGCGGCTAGTTCTCGATCATGAGTCTGAAACTGGACCTCGGCGACATCGCCATGCCTAGCCTCGGCTTCGCGGCCTTTCGTCGACGGATTATTTTCCGTGCTGCCTTTGCCTTACTGATGGTCTTTACCTTGACACTAGCTTTAGAAGTGTTGAAAGACGAGAAGCAACGCAGCGTTCGCCTTTACAGTGAGGGCACCAAAAAGACGATGGCTGAGCTCGTGGCCAAGCTTCGTCACCCCTCAGGGCAACTTGCGTTGCTGAACCCGGAGGCCGCGCGGCCCCACTCCGCAAACTTGATTCGACCCTTGGTCTTGCCCTACGCTGGTTTGGATTTTGCGGATCAAACCAAGGCACAGCAAACCGTAGAGACGGTCGGTTGCCCGATGCAATATCCCGATGGCAGCACTTTGTGTGTGGCCATTGGCAATAGCGCCAGAAGTGGCGGCTTTGTGTACGTCGTTGGCAGCTTCGCCACCACTTTGCTGAAGCCAAGAGAGCCCAGCGAGCTGGATCTCACCGGTTTGCACAGGGCACGAGTCACCCTGGATGTTGCGGGCCAAGTCACGCGCTGGATTGCACCCTTCGAGCTGACCGGGGAGTCTTCAGCCCCAGGCCTGCGCGGACGGTTGACCGGGTTTGTCGAGGATGCTGTGACGGCCGCCGCGACCAGTTTCCAGGCTCTCGAGCGGCAGACTCGGCCCGTCAAAGAGTTCCGTGCCTGGGTGTGGCAGGATGCTGATTGTTTGCTAGCCGACCGTAATGATGAAGCCTGCCTGCGTCGTACTTTTTACTCGATTCGCCTGCCGGTAGAAGCGTTCCGCGAAGCCATTTTTAGTGAACCAAGACCTTCCTGGCCGCCTCAGGTTCTGAGTAAGACGGGACTCCGCATGGAGATGTTTGCGCCGGGTTCCGATCAACCAGTGTTTGATAGCGCGACTCTCGGCGCTGCCCCGCCATTTTCTTGGTCCGATCTGGAAGGCTCGCTGGCACCAGGGGAGACCCTAACGATTCGAGCGCTTCAAGACCGCAATGCGAAGACAGATCAAGAAGTATCCTCGGCTGCGCCGATCGTTTCGATTCGTGGCAAAGAAGATATAGGGGTCGCCCCCGCTTGGTGGATTGCCCAACTCATTGGTTATTTGCCTCTCGGTCCGAGTAGTGTGGCGACCCCGACCATCGAGACTCTGAACACACTGACTGGCCGCTATCAGCTCAATTTGAACGGCGACGTGCGCGCCATTGAGCGCAACCTGGCGGCCACGGCGACTCGCTTGTCGTGGTTTATCGCGGCCATGCTGGGAGCAATTATTCTGGCCTGGATTGTGATCGAAATTGGTTTGATTCGACGTATTGCAGTTCTGACCAGGCGTGCCGCAGCCTTGTCGCATAACGTCAATATCAATACGGCGATGGTGGGCGACTTGGAGGTGGCGGATTTGCGAGGTAAGGATGAGCTCGGGATTCTTGCGGGCGGCTTGGCCGATCTCTTACAGCGTGTGAAATCTGATCTCAAGCGCGAGCAAATTCGCGCTGAACAGGAGCGTGATACCTGGCATGCGGTCGGTCATGAAATTATGTCGCCCTTACAGTCTCTGATGGTATTGCACGGTCAGGAATTTGATCCGAGTCATCGCTATGTGAAACGCATGCAACAGGCCGTAAAAGTGTTGTACGGCAGCGCCTCGCCAAGTGAGGCCATTGAATCGAGCAAGCTTCAAATGGGTGTCTTGGAGCTTGTCGCGTTTCTGAATAATGTCGCACAGAACGCGCATTTCGCCGGGATTGAGTCGGTACAGTTTTTTACGACCTTGTCTGAGTGCTTGGTCCACGCCGATGAGTACTCACTGGAGGACGTCGTGACTCATGTGTTGAACAATGCGAAGCGCTACCGCTTGACCGGCACCTCGATCAAGATAACCCTATCGCAGGCGCAAGACGTAGGAGTGAAAGAGGCGCTTATCCAAATCGAAAATCAAGGGCCGACGATTCCTGTGGATTTGATCGACAAGGTTTTTGAATATGGCGTCTCGGAGCTAGGCAAAACGGTTTCAATCGAGGCCAACGATGGACGAGGTCCACATGAGCCGGGAAGTACGCTGGGCGCGCTCAGCGCCGAGCATCGTGGTCAGGGCCTGTTTGTGGCCAAAACCTATATGTCCAAAATGCAAGGCAGTATTCGTGCGGTGAACAGTGCTCACGGAGTGATCTTCGAGCTACGCCTGCCTTGCCTTTAGCCAAATTACTTCCGGCCCTGCGCGCTAGCGCCTGACACTGTGCTTCTGGATCGAGTCAGCGGGCCAGCACCGATTGTGAGCCAATGCGTACCGGAAGCGAAGTGTAGCCATGCACAAAGTTCGAATAAATTCTTTGGGGCTCGGCGACCACTTCAACCTGAGAGAAGCGCTTCAAAATTTCTTCCCACATGATTTTGAGCTGTAACTCAGCCAGGCGGTTGCCCACGCAGCGGTGAATCCCGAACCCAAAAGATAAATGCTGACGCGCGCGTGCCCGATCAATGATGAAGTCATTGGGTTGATCAATCGCTTCCTCATCTCGGTTGCCGGACAGATACCACATCACCACCTTGTCACCCTTCTTGATGTGCTTGCCCGCCAGCTCAGTATCCATGAGTGCTGTGCGGCGCATATGGGCGAGCGGTGTTTGATAGCGGATGATCTCCGACACCATATTTGGAATGAGCGCTGGGTTGTCCCGAACTTTTTGGAATTCCTTCGGATTCTTATTCAGAAAGTAAAGGCCACCCGTCATCGAATTACGGGTCGTGTCATTGCCGCCGAGTTCGG
>JANLRI010000572.1:0-24770 GCA_031361565.1 Betaproteobacteria bacterium
TGGTGAAAATTTTCGGCACCATTGGTGCGCCGACAGTGTCACGCACCCGAGCGGATCGTCAGTATCTATATGTGAACGGACGCTTCGTCAAAGACCGCCTGCTGAGCTTCGCGGTCAAGCAAGCCTATGCCGATGTGCTCCATGGTGATCGGCAGCCCGCCTACATTTTATTCATCGAAATTGAGCCTAGTCTGGTGGATGCCAACGTCCATCCTGCGAAAATTGAAGTGCGCTTTCGTGATCCGCAGGCCGTGCGCAGTCTGGTCTATCACTCAGTGAAAGACGCCATACGGCTGGGGGCGGGCCGGTTCAATCCTAAATCCGTAGACGCTTCGACGAAGCCAAGTCACTCTGCTTTAGGCGGCGACGGTGCGGTGCTGGAAGCAGACGGGCAAGTGCAAGCCAAGCGCATTGAAACTCAAATCACATTAAGCCTGAACGCTACAAACTCGTCGCGCGCACCGGGCTTCACCTTTGATCCGAGCGTTGACGCTAGGCTCTCTCACAGTGGCGCATATCGCGACGCTTCATTCGCACCGAAGATCTCTCCCCAGGCGGCCAGTGCGGCGCTATCGTTTTTTGAGCCGGGCAGTCGTTATGTTGCCAGTGACGTTTCTTCAGGAATGGTTAGCGCAAATTCAGACCCAAGGTCGGACCCAACCCAGTCGAAACCAAAAAACACGGAATCGTTGCCATTAGGGATGGCACTTGGTCAGGTGCATGGCATTTATATTCTTGCTCAGAATCAGCAAGGACTCATCTTGGTCGACATGCATGCAGCACACGAGCGGGTGCTTTACGAAACACTGAAAGCTCGAGCGCTCAACTTACGTAACGATCCAAGCCGACCTGAGCAGGCGGCCCCCTCGCAGCCCCTACTGATCCCGGCAACCTTTAAGTCTGACCCAATAGAGGTGGAAACAGCACGCCTCTACCAGGCCGACCTACTCAAGCTCGGTTTTGATATCGATGTGATGTCGCCCACTACCTTGGCCTTGCGGGCCATACCCTTGGGCCTCGGACGCACCGACCCGACCAAGCTTGCCAAAAGCGTTCTGGCTGATTTGATTGACTATGGGGACAGCCGCAAAGTCCAGGAACGCCAAGAAGCGATTCTCGCCTCTATCGCTTGCCATGCAGCAGTGCGCGCGCATCGCCAGCTTACCTTGCCCGAAATGAATGCCCTATTACGAGACATGGAAGCGACCGCGGCAGCCGATCAGTGCAATCACGGCCGGCCAACTTGGATCGCACTCAGCATCGAACAGCTCGACCGACTCTTCATGCGCGGACAGTAGGTGGTGCCCTCCTCACTCGCACTTGAAACCTCGCGCATACCGGAGACCCTTAGAGGTAATAGGCTGATCTGGATCTTGGCTGCGCTGTTTGCGACTCAGCCCATTGCCACCGATCTTTATCTCGCCTCCCTACCCGCACTGAAGACCTATTTCTCGGTGAGCGGCTCGGCAGTACAACTGACCCTGGGCGTTTACATGCTTAGCTTTGCTTGTAGCCATTTAGTGGTGGGTCCGATCTCAGATCGATTCGGACGACGTCCGGTCGTTCTGGTTGGAGCGGCGCTGTACATGCTTGGAAGTCTGGTGGGCACCTTTACGCCGAGTTTTTACGGCCTCCTTTTGGCACGAGCTCTGCAAGCCCTCGGCGCGTCTTGCACGGCCATTTGTGCGCGTGCCTTAGTACGTGACCTTTATGAGCCGCGGCAAGCGGCCGGCGCATTGTCCAAGGCCTTTATGTTGATGTCGCTCGTTCCCTTGATCTCGCCGATCCTTGGAGGAATCTTACAAACCCAGTGGGGCTGGCGCGCAAACTTTGGCTTGATTAGCGTACTTTCATTGTTGATCTTTCTAGCCAGTTACCGCTTGCTGGTTGAAACCATCCCTCAAAAAAATCCAAGTGCCACACGTGCTCGAGACGTATTTCGCAATTACGTCGAACTTGCTCGCTCCCCGATTCTGCTGACCTATACTTTTGCGAGCACCTTCAGCTACGCGGTCCTATTTTCCTTCATCTCGGGCTCGCCCTTTGTGATGATTGAGGTTCTCAAGGTACCTACCGCCTACTTCGGATTTTGCTTTGCAATCGTCACCTTAGGGTTCATTTTAGGTTCGCGCTTTCTTCAAAAGAATTTAGCGCGCATCGGTATTGATCGTTCCCTACATCGAGGTGCATTCATCAGCCTCGCGTCAAGTTCGATCCTTCTTTTGCTCGCAGTCTTCAAAATCCAAAACCTGGCGGCATTCTTGATCCCCATGTTCGGGCTAATGGTGGCTCATGGCTTTATTCAACCAAGTAGTCAGGCCGGCGCGATCGGCCCCTTTCCTGAGAAGGCCGGTGCCGCCGCAGCACTGGTAGGTTTCATTATCTATATTTTCGCGGCCTTCGTAGGAAGCGCCGTCGGCGCGAGCCACGACGGCACCACCTTGCCCCTGGCTTCGATTATTTTTTGTATGTCGCTGTGCTGTGCTTTGACGTGTACCGTGTTAGTGAAGCGCCTCAAAAACCGCAAGTTTGTCCCTTGAAAGCGGTCTTCATTCTTGGCCCCACGGCGAGCGGAAAGTCCTCACTCGCTCTGTGGCTGGCAGACGCCTTCAAGGAGCAACGTCAGTTCGAGATTATTAGTGTCGACTCGGCTCTGGTTTATCGCGGCATGGATATTGGCACGGCCAAACCCAGTCTCGCCGAACGGCAGCAGGTCGCCCATCATCTGATCGATATCATTGACCCGAACGAGGCTTACTCGGCGGCTCGCTTCGTGAATGATGCAAGTCGGATGGTTCGAGAGATCCACGCGCGTGGCAATTTTCCACTGATCGTTGGTGGCACGATGCTCTATGTGAAGGCGCTGTGTGACGGGCTGCATGACCTCCCGGTAAGCGACCCTTTGGTGCGCGCCCAAGTGCTGCACGACGCGCAACAACTTGGCTGGCCCGCAATGCATGAAGCCCTCCGACAAGTCGATGCAGTTACCGCACAAAGACTTGCCCCCAACGACGCGCAAAGGATCAGCCGAGCCATAGAGTTGTATCGTCAAACCGGGCGAAGCATGAGCGCTTGGTTAGCTGAAACCGCGCCTGGCCCCGCCACCGATCTTGACTTTGAGATTCTGTCACTGGAACCAAGCCGGCGAGCGCCGCTGCACGATCGAATCGCGCGGCGCTTCCAGCTTATGCTTGAGCAAGGCTTTATGGAAGAAATGCGAGCCCTGCGTGCGCGCGGCGATCTCAACGCAGACCTGGCCTCCATGCGCTGTGTAGGCTATCGCCAAGCCTGGGAATGGTTAGACCAGGAAAGCGAAGCGAAGGCTCCAGCCATTCAAAAGATGATTGAACAAGGCGTGATTGCCACCCGGCAACTAGCTAAGCGCCAATTGACTTGGCTTCGATCCATGCCGCAACGCCAAGTGATCGACTGCCTGGACCAAAACCTCAACGCCTTGGCATTTGAACATCTCAAAAAGGCCGTCGGTGCATAATTATCCTTTTCGCTAGAACGGTATGACTTCCACTTCAATCGCAATCATCGGGCTGGGTAAAATGGGGGGCAATATGGCTCGCCGACTTTCCAGAGCGGGCATACAGGTGCACGGATTCGATCCGCAATTGCTCAACGATCCTCACTTCGGGGCGGGCTTTGCCGTCGAAACTCACCTCAGTTTGCATCCAACCTTGAGCGACTGTGTCAAAGCACTCGCGCAAGACAGTCCCTCGACCTCCAAGGTCATCTGGGTGATGCTCCCGGCCGGTGAAGTTACTCAAGGCACCTTAGACACCCTGTCCATCCTGCTTCAAAAGGGCGATGTGGTTGTGGATGGCGGCAACGCCAACTACCTGGACTCGCAAAGGCGCGCCAAGGCTTTCGAAGCGCTCGGTCTCGATTATGTGGATTGCGGAGTCTCTGGGGGCGTTTGGGGCTTAGCCAATGGCTACTGCTTGATGTTTGGTGGCTCGCCAGCCGCGGCCGAGCGCATTCAGCCTCTGATCAAAGCTTTAGCGCCTACACCGGACAGCGGCTGGCTACACTGCGGCCCGAGTGGTGCAGGGCATTTCGTAAAGATGATTCACAACGGTATTGAGTACGGAATGATGCAGGCCATGGCCGAAGGCTTTGCGCTCTTGAATGGAAATCAAGAGATGAACGTGCCACTGGGCGATGTTGCGGAGCTTTGGCGACACGGCTCCGTTGTGCGGTCATGGCTGCTCGATCTCACGGCTAGCTCGCTCAAGACGCCTGATGCCCTAAACACGGTCGGCCCCGTGGTATCAGACTCTGGCGAAGGGCGATGGACGATTGACGAGGCCATTCGCCAAGGCACACCGGCACCGGTAATCGCCGCCTCTCTGATGAGTCGCTTCGACTCCCAAGGCAAAGCCGACACTGCCAATAAATTACTGGCGCTGATGCGCCAAGGCTTCGGCGGCCATTCGATCACCAAGGCCTAGGACGGTGTTTCTCATCAAATGAAAACAGCAACCCTACCCACTGCAATGATCGTCATGGGAGTTTCGGGCTGCGGGAAAAGCAGTGTTGCCCACGCTCTCACCGAGCGTTTTTTAAAGGCAGGCTTTTCGGCAAGAATGCTTGAAGGCGATGAATTTCATCCGAGCAAAAATATAGAAAAAATGCGCTCCGGTCAGGCATTAGACGATCATGATCGTGAGCCTTGGCTGGCTCGACTCAATCAGGAGCTGCGGGCTACGTTGGCTCAAGGCCAATTCGCAATTCTGGCCTGCTCCGCGCTCAAGAAAAAATATCGCGACCAGTTGACCCTGGGCATTGAAAAGCCGATATGGATTCACCTGAGCGGAACTTTCGACGTCATCGAAGAACGACTGAAAACGCGTCAACATAAGTATATGCCCGCCGCACTCTTGCGTAGCCAGTTTGAAGCTCTGGAGCCACCTGAGGAAGCCATAAACTTGAATATTGAGACGTCTGTTCAACACCTCGCCGAGCAAGCCTTTGAGCAGTTTACGGCGCTGCCCTCCCAATCCTTTCAGTCAAACCAATGAAAGAGCAGCAGATCAATCGCGTTCTCGGTGCCGGTTTGAGCTCGAATGCTCAGTCGATTGCTAATGTCGTACTGAATTCGCAATAGGTTCCAAACACCTCGCAAGCCTTGCTCATAACTGACAAACACGCGCGTTGAGAGACGCTTACCGATCGTTAACACGTTCTGCTGCACCGTGGCATTGCTGACCACCTGGCTGGCATTCGTACCTAAAGGTCCAAGCCCGCGACCAATCACCTCGGAAGGGGCGGCGCTACGCGCGGTACCCAGGGTGATCACATCCAAGCCAAACACCTTGGCAATGCTGCTCGACAACCCACCCTCTTCACTTCCCAAAAGGCTAAAGGCCGCCTGTTGCAAGGCCAAGGTTTGAGTGCCCGTTCGCGCATCGTCGATACCGGTGCCTAGCACCAACCAGGACAGTTTTTCCGCGTCGGATACTTCCGGGGTTGACGTCAATTTAATTCTTGGTGAAAGCGCTGTGCCGGTGACCTGTACGCCTGGCTCTACCGGTAAGAAACGTCTCAAGGCCACCAAATCAAGCGAGGGGTTATCAAGCTCTCCCTGGAAACGCAAAATGCCTCGAGTGACTTCAAGCTTTTGGCCGTAGGCTAAATAAGTTCCCTCCTTCACGGTCACGATGCCCACCGCGCGAGGCTGCTGTGGCAGGGTACCCTTCAAGCTGAGCAAGCCCTCCAGACGAGCATCCACGCCGCCTCCCACCACGCGCAAGTTCTTGCCTAAATCGATTTCGAGGTCGGCACTCAGGCGAAGCGGGGAGTCTTGGGTCAAGGCCGACATTTGTGAACTCGCCGCCCGCGCAAGACTTGCCTCGACGCTGTCTTTGGTGTCCACCTTGCCCTTCTTGGCATTTACGATGATGACATCGCTGGGCAAATCAGGAACACCCGCCGAGCGGAGCTCAATCAAGCCTTCGTCGGCCTGCAATTTACCCACCCAGCGCAAGGACTGTGCATCGGCCAATACCTGAGTGTCGCCGGAGAGAATCAAGCGCTGACCAGGACCAATTGGGATCGGCAACTTACTGGCCACCAAACGGAATCGCCCCTGCAAAGGCGGTAAGCCCTTGGCGCGATTTTTAGCCTCAACACCGGTCAAAATACGTGCCTCACCGGTCAGCTCAATAAACCCCTGACCACTTTCGACACGCATTCTTTCAAGCGTAAAGCCCTTGGCGTCAAAGCGCGCTTTCATGGTGCCATTCGACACTTTCCAACCCATGGCGCGTTGTAGAAGCTGCAACTTGCTACCGGTGAGTTCGCCCTGATACTCAGGTTGCTCTAAGGTGCCTTGCACGCGACCAACAAACCGTAGCTCGCCCTCGGCATCCCACTCCGCACCGGTGTAGCGTTTGGCAAAACTGATCGAGGGTAGGACCAGATCCAAACGACCATCAATCTGCCCTTTATTGAACTTAAAGTCCGCGGTATTTTCTGAGTTGAGATTGAGCTTGAGCGCGCCCGGTGCGTCTACTTCAAGCAGGCTGATTTGCGCTCGCCCGGACAGGTCTTTGGCGTTGGTGCCGCTAAGATCCCAGCTTGCTGCCAAGCGCAGGCCGTCGGCCTGCTTTTGCGCCTCGCGATTGACGTCCAAGGCACTCTGCTGGGTGAAATCCTCAACCAAACGCAACATCTGGCGCAAGGACATGTCCTTCGCTTCACCTTGCGATTTGACCTCGCCGTCTTTGAACACGAAACTCTGTACGTTGAGTCGGCCTTCGGTAAGTTTTAGCTGGGTATTCTCAAGCACTACTCCGTCATCACGCAGGATCAAACGTGCCACACTGTCGAGCACGGCATTGAAGCGACCCGACAGTCCCGCTTGCTGAATATCCGCAACATAGCGTTGACCTTGTTCGGGTTGTGGAAAGTAACGTCCTTTGCCTGAAGCCTTAACAATCTCACCGACGCCTTGACCGGAAATTTGGAAAACATGATCGCTGGCCTTGCCGTCGGCATCGAGCTGAATGCGATCCAGGATCACCTCTGCAATCTTGAGACGATTTGCTTCAAGCTTCACCAGGAGCTTACCTTCCGCAAGGCTCGGTAAATTGAACTCCCCTTTGAGAGTGCCAACCGTGCCAATTCCGCTCAAACTCAAAGCTTGGGCTTGGACATTGGCCTGAATGGCGGGGCTATTGATACGATCACGTAGCTCGCCGCTTACTTTCAAATTGCCTTTTACTCGCTTATCGATGGCCGCTAAGTTCTCCGCATCCAGCTCAAGCATCAGGCGATCACCCATCTCGCCAAGCGCTCCTTGCGCTTTCAGGCGGTTGCCTTGCGAGCTCAACGAGGCGTCAACATTACTCACCCGCTGCCCCGACCAAAGCAGTTTTGCGTAACCTGCGAGAGGACGGGCCAGCACTTGGCTACCGTCCTCAAAATTGAGCGACAGAAAGAAATCAGTGGCGACCCGCGAGTCGACTGCTTGATCAGCCTTACTTCTCAAGCTAGCGAGGTTACCGCGCACCTCGAAAGGCCCCGTGAACACCGCAGCCTTGATGGCCGCAGCCAACTCTGGGTCTTGCACATTGAACGCAAAGAATTCGCTCGGCTTAAAGTTTTGAGCTCGCCCCGTTGTTTCCAGCGCTAAATCAGCATCGAGTTTGAGCACACCACTGGTTTTAAGGGAAGCGTTATGAACCTTGACCTGCATACCTTCATAGCGCAGTTGGTTGTCCACCAAACGAATATCACCATGCAAGCTCATCGAGCCAAGATCCGATAAGAACGCGGGCCCGCCAGACTTTGGCTCTTGCTTGAGATCAACTTTCAGAAGCCCCGATTTGATTTGAATCGGACCGCTTAATCGGGTAGGCAGGATCCGTGAAATGAGCTTGGAAAGATCAAGGTCAGAGGCCACAAGGTCGAGATCCGAATCGGGCAAGCTTAAGGTGCCAAACAACTGCCGTTGGGAAAAGTCAATAATCCCTTTGCCCTTGATTGTTTTTAGAGGACTGACCGGCGGCTTGCTCTCGTCCGAAACCACCTGTCCCTCAAACTGTTGAACAAGAAGCTTCGGCGCGTCGAGCGAGAGTTTTATGCTTGCCTTTGAAAACGGAAGCAGGCGCGCATCGAAACTACCCGGCGCACGATTCTCAAAGTCCAAGGCACCGGGAATACCTAGCCTCGGCTCGAATCGCCATTGAATCTTGAGGTCTGTCTTGGGGGCGCGCAGATCGAGATGCTGAAGATCCAAGCTCTCAGATTTAAGCAAAATAGTATCGATGGGGCGATCCTGCCCGAATTTAAATTGAGTCTCAACTTGGAGCTTTGTTTTGTAGGTGTCGATATTGGCGCGGATCTGAAGATTGAGGAGTTCACCCTCCATTTGATAGTCAAAGCGGGCAGCACCATCGCCGCGAATTTTCGGGTCCGTCTGGAACTTAACTCTTGAAAAAAGCTGATCCAACCAGAGGGTTCTTGCCTGTCCTGCAGCGATCACCTTAAAGGGTTTTTGATCATCCATGATCCAATTGGATTCCGCGACGCGAAACAAATCATTGCCTAGCGTAATGCGATCCAGCTCAAATTTTCCAGTGCCGGCGCTATCCCGTTTGGGCGAGTACTGTGCGCGCGCCGCTAAGTCCCTCAATTCAATTCGCTGCGGCGCATCCATTGGGTCAAGCTTGGCGATTTCGATTTGCAGCAAACCTAACTGCGCTAACTCAACCTTCAATCCAAGCGGAAGCGCAAAACTGTCGGGCAGTTTCAGTGCCTCGTTCGAATAGGGCAATGACACCTTCAAGGATTTGGCGACCAGGGAATAAATCACCGGTTCGCGATAAGGCTGCGTCTTGAGAAGCGAAAGCAGGGACCAGTCGATGGCAACATCCTGGAGTACAAATTTTGGCCCAGGTACTTTCGGACCCTTTGGCATAGCCTCCAGCTTCGCAATGCGTAAAGACCCAAAAAGCGAGCCCTCGAGGCCTTCGACCTTGAGTCGCCCTTCACTCAAATTGACGACTTCGGCAACCACATACTTGAGTACGACGGTTTTACCCAAGCCCCAAACCACCGCGATGAGCGTGAGTGCTGCAATTAAAAGAATACTGGCCCAGAATAGGCCCAACTTTGCAGCCACAGCCAAGATCCGTCGCCGCCATGAAGGCTTCACGAGTGACTGAGCGCCAGGCTTCATCCCAGTCACAACGCCCTTACGCAGAACATCTTCCTCAGAAGACATAACCAACGGAGAAATGAAATACAAACTGCTTCAAGGCCTCGCCATAAGCGAGATCAGCATTGACCGGACCAATGGGCGTTTTGATGCGTAGCCCTCCCCCAATACCCACCGAAGGCTTAAAGTTACTAAAGCTCTCGACCGCATTGCCCACATCGATAAAGGCAGCCCAACGTAAAGCCTGGCTGATGGGGCGTTGGTACTCCAAGCTCGCGACCGCCAAGGAACGTCCGCCCACGGTCAGGCCTTTTGCGACCGGACCTAATTCAAGATAACGGTAGCCTCTTAAAGCCTGGGAGCCTCCGGTACGGAACAGATTTTCAGAAGGGATGTCGTTGCTGCTGGATGCAAAAACCTGCCCAAGTTCAAGTAGGCCGATCAAGTTAGCACCTTTAATGGGCGCATCATCCTCCAAAGGCCAAAACCGCATTGCTCTCACATACAACCGGGTAAAGGTAGTATCGCTCCCTGCGCCCTTGATCGCAACCGAGGCTTGTGCACTAATGGTGTAGCCATCACGTGGATCAATCCGAGAATCGAGTCGCCGCAAATTCCAGGCATAGGAGGCCACCACCGCCTGACGATAATCGCGCGAGAAAACCCCGGCAGTGATCAAATCTTGCCTTTCCTTTTGATGCTGCAAAGACACGAAATACTCAATGTCTTCAACGCGTCGACCTCGGCCAAAATAAACATTCGAGCGCAAGGTGATCTCGCTATCTGTCGGCTTTAGACGCTCAACCCTTGCACCCAAGCCCCAATAATGGCCGTCTTCGTCGATAGGGGTACGCAAGTTGGCAAAGCCTCGTTGCCGTTTTTGCTCGATCAACAAAGCGGTCTCAAGCTGCCAGCCCAGTCCGAACAAATTGCGATGCTCAAAACCAAGTTGCCCACGAATGCCTTGATCGCTACTCACCCCAACACCCACCACCACCCGCTTGGCCTTGAACTCAGAGACTTCGACTTGAATAGGCACGGTCGACGCACCCTTCACCGCTTTGACTTCGTCGCCTTCTAGCGCGAGCAAATCAGGGAGCACATTGGCCGTCGAAAAATAGCCTGACTGACGTAGACGCTGCTGGTACAGCGCCAGGCGTTCGAAGTCGTAGCGCTCGCCTTCTTTGAAGGGACTGAGATCTTGGACGATATCCTCGTGATAGCGCTCTAATCCGCTAATCTTTACTTTGCCAAAGTAGAACACTTCACCGCTATCGACCTCCAGTCGCAGCGATACCGTCGTGTTTTCAATATCGACCCGTGCCTCACTTTTCAAAAGACTTGCCTTTAAGTAGCCTTTTTGTTGAAAGGTTTCGAGCAGGCGCCTTTTGCTTTGCTCCCAGAATTCGGCGTTGAAGAACGTACCCTCAGGCAGGCTCCAGCGCTCGAAGACCTGATCGCGAAATCGCTTTTGTTTGAGGTTTTGTTCTTCATTGGCAGGTCCGGTGATCTTGAGTTCGACCAGATTGACGGTGGTACGCGCGCCTGCATCGACCTCAATCTTGACGCTTTTGCTATCACCGGTAATTTCAACGCTTCCAGAAAAAAACCCGGCGGCTTGCATGAGCGTTTCGACCTCGCTCTTGGAGCGGGCAAACAAGCCATCGAATTGAATCGGATCGTAGTCTGCGCGACTTTGCCAGCGACCGATCAGGGTTCGAGTCTTGATGGGCGTCTGCAGCTCGGCAGGCGCCTCAATGATGAGTTCGTAATTTTTCTTAACCGGCGGCTTGCTATCTTGCAAAAACCCCGGTAAAAGTCGCGGCAAGGAGGGCGCCGGACCGGTCTCGGTTTGTGCAAAACCTGCACAAGCCGTAAGCATCAAGCTTGCAGCCAAAACGCCTTGGGCGATCCGGGAGAAACAAACTATCACTCTCGAATAACGACCGTTTGATGGGCCTGAGCGGAGGGTCGGGTCGCGATCCTGCCGAGCTGATAAACCGTCTCACCGGCCTCTTGAAGCGCTTTTTGAGCCGTAGCGGCTTCCGATTCGGAAACGATGATCACCATCCCAACACCACAATTAAAAACTCGATACATCTCATCCCAAGCGATCTGACCCTCTTGCTGTAAGAACGCAAATAAAGGGGGTAGTGGCCAGGCGGACTGATGAATCACGGCTTGCACGCTTTCGGGAAGCACTCGGGGAACATTTTCAACAATGCCGCCACCAGTAATATGGGCAAGGCCTTTGAAGCGCGCTTGCTTCATCGCTTGCAGAACCGAACGCACATAGATTCGGGTCGGCTCCATCACCGCATCGGCGAGACTAGGTCCGGAACTTTGGCCGGGTATGACTTGGTTGAGCTCTGGGGCATCCAGCGAGCCAAAGCGGCGCTCTAAAACTTTGCGCAGCAGCGAATATCCATTAGAGTGAGGGCCACTGGAAGCCAGCCCCAAGATCACATCGCCTGGGGCAATATCCTGCCCGGTGATGATGGCACTTTTCTCCACAACACCGACTGCAAAGCCAGCCAGATCGTATTCACCAGCAGGGTACATGCCCGGCATTTCCGCGGTTTCACCCCCGATGAGCGCGCTGTTCGAAAGTTCACAACCTCTTGCAATGCCGCCAATCACGGACGCTGCGGTATCAACGTCGAGTTTGCCGCAAGCGAAATAATCCAAGAAGAAAAGCGGCTCAGCGCCTTGCACGAGGATGTCATTGACACTCATGGCCACGAGGTCGATGCCCACGGTGGAATGACGATTTAGAGCAAAAGCCATCTTTAGCTTCGTGCCCACGCCATCGGTCCCGGACACTAAAACCGGCTCCTTGTAACGCTTGGGCACCTCAAACAGCGCGCCAAAGCCTCCAATACCGGCTAGAACCCCTTCACGCAGCGTTTTTTTGGCGAGCGGCTTGATCCGATCAACCAGTGCGTCACCCGCGTCAATATCGACGCCGGCGTCTTTGTAGGATAGGCCTGCCTGGCCGGACTTATTCATCTGCGTGCTCACCAATCAGTCCCAAGTAGAATGGAATACCATGATTCTACCTTCTCCCCTCTCCTCCCGGCAGCGCCAGACCCTCGTTTGGGCACTCGTCGCCTTCGTTTTGGCTGCCTTTATTTTCGCGCTCGGGCCGGTGTTAACACCGTTTTTCGCGGCCGCCATCCTGGCCTACGTGCTCGCGCCAGGTGTGACATGGATGCAATCCAAAAGAGTTCCGCGCCTGATCGCTGTGCTGTTAATGATGGTGGTTTGTCTCTTGGGGCTACTTGCCATCATCTTGGTGATTTTGCCGATTCTCCAGCAGGAGCTCGGCCAATTGCGGCTGCGCTTGCCGGGACTGTTGACCACCATCAGCGAACAGTTTCTGCCCTGGCTTGAGCATACTTTTGGCATCACACTCAAGCTCGACTCGGCATCAATGCGCGAATGGCTCACCAAGCACCTGGCCACGAGCGGTGATGATTGGGCGGCTACATTTTTCACGACGCTCAAATCGGGCTGGGGCACTGCTCTCACTTTCATAGGCCTCATGTTCTTGATGCCGGTGGCACTGTTCTTTTTCCTACTTGACTGGCCACGATTCATGCAGAGCTTACGAGACCTACTGCCTCCGCGTTGGCGCACTCAGGTGTTTGAAGTGCTCGATGAAGTCGACCACTTACTAGGCCAGTACTTACGCGGGCAAGTGAAAGTGATGGCCGTACTCGCGGTGTATTACAGCGTGGCGCTGTTCGCGGCAGGCTTCAAGCTTTGGCTGCCGGTAGGCGTGCTGACGGGTAGTTTGATCGCGATTCCTTATATTGGTTTTGCCCTGGGCCTGAGCTTCGCCTTAATCGACGGCATGTTTCAATTGGGGCCGTTGAAGGGACTGATCTTGGTCGGGATCATTTACGGAATTGGCCAAATGTTGGAAAGCTTTTACCTGACACCTCGGCTCGTAGGCGAGCAAATCGGCCTGCATCCTTTGGCCGTCATCATTGCCCTTTTGTCCTTTGGATATCTCTTTGGCCTTGCTGGAGTTCTCTTGGCTCTGCCCATGGCGGCCATCCTCGCTGTTGCCTTGCGTCGACTGCGGGGTGCCTATTTAGTTAGTGAGTTTTACACCAGCCAGGATTAGCAGGACTCCTGCCCCGTTTACACAAATACCTACTGAATGCAGCAACTCTCGCTAGATGTTCATCTCGTACAAGCGCCGTCCTTCGACAACTTCGTCGCCGGACCCAATGCGGAGCTGCTTGCGCTCTTGAGGGGTATCCGCGCGGGCGACAGGCCCAGCAAGTGCCTGTTTATTTGGGGCGAAGCTGGAAGCGGCAAAAGCCATTTGCTTGAAGCGATCCGGCAGATGATGACTGGCGCGACCGTGGGCCTGGCTGATAACGATCCAGCGCCTCATCATGGTTCCCAAATAGCCCTATGGGACGATTGCCAAACCTTAAGCCCCGAAGCGCAAAGCGCCGGATTCGCCACCTTTATTCGCCAAGCGGGGGACCCTGCAGCGATGATCATCGCCAGCGCCGATCAAGCTCCGCTGCACCTGAGCCTACGCGCCGATTTGCGTACCCGCCTGGGCTCGGGCCTCATCTTTCAGTTGAAGCGCTTGGACGATGATCAAAAAGCGGAAGTGTTGCGTCAACACGCCGCTAGCCGCCAAATTACACTTCCCGAGGAGTTGTTGCGTTATCTTTTGCGGCATTATCCGCGCGACATTCGCACCCTCATGCAAATTCTGGAAAGCCTTGATCGCTTCGCGTTCGAGCAAAAGCGAGCTTTAAGTCTACCCCTCCTAAGGGAAATGGAGAACCAAATCGACAACGTACCCAAGGCGAATGGCGGCGTCAAAACCACGGCCATTGGGCCCGACTGATACACTCGCGCCGTGCATTTAGCGACCCACAGCAGCATTTTCCAATGCAGTTAGCCCTTTTTGATCTCGATCACACCCTAATTCCCATGGATTCCGACCATGCTTGGGGCGAGTTTATGGTCAAAATCGGAGCCGTGGACCCAGTGCACCATCGCGCCCAAAACGATCAGTTTTATCGCGACTACCAAGCCGGTTGTCTAGACAACAATGCCTACCTCGATTTTCAATTGGCACCGCTGGCGAGATACACGCGCGCGCAACTGGCCGAATGGCACCAACAATATATGGAGGAAACTATTCTTCCGAATATTCACCCGCAAGCACTTTCCCTGGTGAAAAAGCACCAGGACGCGGGTGCGCTGTGCGCACTGGTGACTGCCACCAACGAGTTTGTGACCGCGCCCATTGCCAAGGTTTTCGGTTTCGAACACCTGATTGCTACCCAATTGGCCACGGTGAGCCCGCAAGCCGACGCACCCTACACGGGAAAAGCGAAGGGCACCCCCACTTTTCGCGAGGGCAAAGTAGTACGCACCGAAGCCTGGTTAGCGCAACTAGGTCGGACCTTCGCCTCCTTCTCCTCCTCTTATTTTTATAGCGATTCCGCCAACGACATTCCTTTGCTTGAAAAGGTAAGCCATCCTGTGGCGACCAATCCTGACGCCAAGCTCAAAGCCCTCTCCCAAGCGAATGGCTGGACCATTCTCGAACTTTTCAAAACCTCATGATTAAAGCGCTGATCAAGAAAGTATTTGGTCGCAGGCCCAAGACTCAAGGCCCTGCCGCCTTGGTGGGTATGCAAACCTATCCCGGCATTCAACTCGGTATCGACCCGAAAGACATCTCCTCGGCGGCCTACAAGACGTGCGAAACGCTGCAAGCCGGCGGCTTCAAAGCCTACGTGGTCGGCGGTGGCGTGCGCGATGCGATTCTCAAGCTCAAGCCGAAAGATTTCGATGTCGCAACCAACGCCACCCCGGATGAGGTTCGTGCGCTGTTTCGTCGCTCCAGAATCATTGGTCGGCGCTTTCAGATCGTCCATGTGATCTTTGGCCGCGAGACTATTGAAACCTCGACCTTCCGAGCCTTGCAGGCGGATGCGCTCACCGACGAACACGGTCGAGTGTTGCGAGACAATGAGTGGGGCACACAAGAAGACGACGCCGCGCGGCGCGACTTCACCGTCAACGCTCTTTACTACGACCCGGTCGCAGATGTCGTCTTGGATTATCACCAAGGCGTACGGGACATCCAGTCGCGCACCCTGCGAATGATTGGCGACCCGGCCACTCGCTACCGCGAAGACCCTGTGAGAATGTTGCGGGTGGCGCGCTTTGCCGCCAAGCTGGACTTTAAAGTAGAGCCTGGAACGCGCGCACCAGTCGCAGAAATGGCCCCCCTACTCAACAACGTGCCCTCGGCTCGCTTATTCGACGAAATGCTCAAATTGTTTAGCTCGGGTAAAGCGTTGGCCTGTATTGACGAGCTGCGCGCCGAAGGCTTGCATCACGGGCTTTTACCGATGCTCGACCTCGTGCTTGAGCTCCCCGAAGGACAACGCTTCGTTGAAGCCGCGCTCAAGCGAACCGATGAGCGCGTCGCGCAAGATAAACCGATTTCTCCCGGCTTCCTGTTCGCGGCCTTGTTGTGGCCTCAAATTAATGCACGTTGGCAGAAAATTCGTGACAAAGGCCTAGCGCTTTACCCTGCGCTCATGGAAGCGATTGATTCAGTACTCGATGAACAGGCTGAGCAGTTAGCCATTCAGCGTCGTATCGTTTCGGACATGCGAGAAATCTGGGCGATCCAACCGCGCTTCGAGCGCCGCACGGGAAGCACTTCCTATCGCCTGCTGGAGCATCCAAGATTTCGGGCGAGTTACGATTTCCTGCTGCTGCGCTGTGAAAGTGGCGAGCTGGATATGGCACTCGGGGAATGGTGGACTGCTTTCATCGATGCTGATCGCGACGAGCGTGAGCAACTTATGGAGCAAGCCAACCCGCGCACGCGGCCAGGAGCGGGCCCGGCAAAGAAACGTCGACGCCGGGGTTCTGGAGGCACCGGTGATTCGAGTAATGCTCTTGACAGTGTCCAAGCGGATACTGGCGGCGGACTAGAAAATCATGGGGGTGCCGTCAATGCGGATTCACCCCTGCTCGGATCGTCGAAGCGAGACGGGCGCGACGGATGAGCCCGCCGTAGAGGTTATCTCCAATGGCTAATCTGCGACGAATCCATATCGGGCTAGGGGCCAACTTGGGAAACGCCCAGGAAACCATCCGAGCAGCCTTAGAAGAGCTAGCCCGCTGGGCCAATTCGCACCACGCACAAGCGCAGTTCAAACACTCCAACCTATACCGCAGTGCCTCCATCGGCGCGCAAGGCCCCGACTATATCAATGCGGTCGCCGAATTCAACTCCACGCTTAGTGCCGACGAAATACTTGCTGAGATTCAAAGCATTGAAACTCGTTTTGGTCGAACCCGATCATTCCCTAACGCCCCTCGTACCCTGGATTTAGACCTGCTCCTAATTGCCGATGAAAGCGTTCAGCACGCCCATCTCACCGTACCCCACCCACGCTTACGCGAGCGCGCTTTCGTACTCAAGCCACTCGCTGAGCTACGCCCTACACTAGACCTTGCTGGCCAGCCCATTCAAAAACTGCTGCAACAAACCGCGGACCAGTTTTGCGAGCCTATCGTGGAGAATAAATAAAATGATCGCTCAACTCTTCAAGGACGACCGGCATTGCTGTACATGAATCAGCTCTTCAAATGAGAATTTCTTGGGGCTGGGTTATGCTTACTGGGTGCGGTGTAATTTAACTTCCGCGAACTAAAAACAACTCATGACGACGCCCCCAATCACCAATCCTTTTGAGCGCTACAAACACATCGTGGTGGAGGGGCCTATCGGCGTTGGAAAAACATCTTTGGCTCGCAAACTCTCTGAGCGCTTCCACGCTGAACAAGTCCTGGAGCAGCCCGAAGAAAACCCTTTCCTTGAGCGTTTTTATAAAGACGGTCGGCGCTACGCCCTTCCCACCCAACTTTTCTTTTTATTTCAACGCGTCAACCAGCTTCGGGAACTCTCTCAGCGAGACCTTTTCTCTAAACCCGTGGTTGGCGATTTTTTGCTCGACAAGGATCATTTGTTTGCCTCGCTCACTTTGGATAATGATGAGCTTAAGCTGTATCGCAACATCCTTGAGCATCTACGCCCGCAAGTGCCGACCCCCGATCTCGTCATCTATCTTCAGGCCAATGCCGAGCGCTTAGAAGCACGGGTCCGTCGCCGTGGGCATCCCATGGAAAGCTCCATTACGGGCTCCTATCTTGGCGGCCTGTCGGATGCCTATACCCGATTTTTCTATCAGTACGAAGCGGCTCCACTCCTGATCATCAACACCGAGCATCTCAACCCGATTGACCGGGAGGCGGACTTTGAAATGTTAATCAAACAGATCCTCGAGCTTAAAGGGCGACGTAGTTTCTTTAATGTTGCCCAAGGCTTATTAAAGGACTCTTAGTCCCTTTGCGCGGCGCCTTCAAACTGGTCAGCTCAAGGATTACGATTTGTAGCCTTGAGGGTTTTGACTCTGCCAACGCCAGCCATCGGCACACATTTGTTCAATCCCTTTTTCTGCCTGCCAACCGAGCAAGCTCTTGGCGAAGGCCGGGTCGGCAAAGCACTCGGCAATATCGCCAGGGCGTCGTGCAGCCACCTTAAAGGGTACGGGGCGACCACTTGCCTTCTCAAACGCTGAAATCATTTCCTTTACGGAATAGCCATTCCCCGTCCCTAAATTGACCGTGAACGCTCCATCCTTTTCAAAGACCTGATTGAGCGCGGCCAGATGGCCCTTGGCTAGATCCACCACATGAATATAGTCGCGCACACCAGTGCCATCCTTGGTCGCATAGTCATCACCGAAAACCGCCAACTCTTTGAGTTTCCCGATGGCCACCTGGGCCACGAAAGGCATGAGGTTATTCGGAATGCCGGAAGGATCTTCCCCGATCAGGCCACTTTCATGCGCGCCCACCGGATTAAAATATCTCAAGATACCGATCGCCCAGGAATTATCGGCTGCCGCTAAGTCATTCAAGACAAATTCAACCATCCATTTACTGCGGCCATAAGGGTTGGTGGCTCCTGTCCTGGCGCTTTCCGTCAAGGGGACAAACTCCGGGTCGCCGTACACGGTCGCGGACGAGCTGAAAATAATTTTCTTAACGCCCGCATCACGCAGTGCGCTGAGTAAGGTATTGGTGCCCGCAACATTATTGTCGTAATACTCCAAAGGCTTGGCCACCGATTCGCCCACGGCTTTCAAGCCCGCAAAATGAATGCAGGCATCAAACGAGTTCGTGGCGAACACCTTCTTTAACATCGCCCCGTCGCGTACATCGCCCTTCACGAACTCCGGGCGTTTGCCAGAAATCTTTTCAACCCTGCGCAGGGCCTCTTCGCTTGAATTCGAGAGATTGTCAATGACCGTGACAGCGTATCCGGCGGCAAGCAGTTCAATCACCGTGTGTGAGCCAATAAAGCCAGCACCGCCGGTCACGAGAATACTTTTCGACATGATCATTCCAAAACAAAGCGTTGTAAATATATAAATCGATATTCTGCCCTAGCCCGCTTCACCCTAGTGAAAGCCCGAGACGAAAGGTCGTTTTAAGCGGCCACAAGCGCGCTAGGGTATCGTCATCAAATCGACTTAAACTTGTCATAATGTAGAGGTCATGGTCAATACCGTATTAGTTGTAGAAGACGACATCGATATTCAAGAACTGGTCTGCCTGCATCTGCGTCATTCCGGCATGACTGCGCTTGGCTGCACCAGTGCGGAAAGAGCCAGGCAATTGCTGAGTAGCGAAGCGATTGATATCGCTATCGTCGACTGGATGCTGCCCGGCGCCTCAGGCATAGAGTTTGCCAAGGATATTCGGGTTAATTCTAAGCTCAAGGGCCTACCCTTATTGATGCTGACTGCCCGTGGACGCGAAGGCGATAAGCTTGAAGGCTTCGCAGCAGGTGCTGATGATTTTTTGGTCAAACCCTTCTCTCCCAGAGAGCTGGTTGCACGGGTCAAAGCGCTTTTGAGGCGCTCTGGCCATGAGTCTGAAGCGACGGTGCTCAGGCATCAGGAGCTTTGCCTAGACGTAGGCACTCAGCGCGTCAGTATCGCGGGCCAAGCCGTAGACCTTAGCCCGACCGAATATCGCCTCCTGATGGCCTTTTTACGGCATCCAGAGCGGGTGCTCACTCGCTCCGCAATCTTGGACAAAGTTTGGCACAACGACGCCTCAATTGACGAACGAACTGTCGATGTTCACATCCGCCGCCTCAGGCTTGCGTTAAAGCCTCATAATCACGAACATCTTATCGAGACCGTTCGTGGCGGTGGTTATCGGCTTGCACTCGCTGTGAGTTAGAATTTTTATCTTCGTCGTACCTAAACACAAGCAGAATTAGATTGATTCCAGGTTGGCTCAAAGACGCGGCACCGCGTATTCTCGCGATACTCCTCGCGAGCATTTTATGGATTTCCCATCTGCCTGAATGGGCGCTGGGGGTGTTGGTATTGACCGTCGCGCTAGGCTTCGTCTATCAACAATGGATGCTGGCGCACTTGGCCAATTGGGCCGCTTTGCCGTCCGTGAGAGAGCTTGGTTTTCGCGGCGTGGGCGGTGTCGCGTGGAGCCAAGTTTTTGACAAACTGACGCGCAGCTACGCGAGCCTCAAAGAACAAAACCAGGGCTTACGTTCGGAGTTAATTAGCGTGCATGCGGCCGTCGACAAGATCGACGATGCCTTGATCCTGCTCGACCGATACAACCTGATTAGCTGGTCCAACCAACCCGCGCAAACCTTGTTCGGATTTGTAGGAGCGGCAGGCATTAACCGGCCGATGCATCATTATCTGAGAGACCCGAGATTTTCCGAAATGTTGGATCGGCAGTTTCATTCAAAAGCCCCGTTGAACGAAACACTGAGATTAACCCTGCCTCAAAAATCCGGCCTGATTTTCGAGCTTGCATTGATTCAGAGCGACGCTAGTAAACAAATCGTCATCGTCCGAGACATTACCGATCAGGCCAAACTCGATGCCGTGAAGAGCGACTTTATAGCCAATATTTCACATGAAATTCGTACACCATTGACCGTGGTCACGGGCTATACAGAAACCTTGCTCGATCTCGAGCTGAACAAAGAAGAGCAGCACAAATATCTCGAAACGATTCTCAAACAGAGTCGTACCATGCAAAACTTGGTGGCCGACCTGCTCACGCTCTCTTCCCTCGAGCAAGAAGTTGACCAAAAAGTTGAAGCGAATGTCGATGTGCAACAGCTTTTCGCAGACACCGAGACCCAAGCAAAAGCCCTATCTGCGGGGCAACACCGCCTGCATTTCGAAGTCGACCATCCTGCCAGAGTGCGCGGCGTGCCGGACGAACTGGCAAGCGCCTTGGGTAATTTGGTCAGCAACGCAATTCGCTACACACCGGCCGGTGGCAAAATCGATGTGCGCTTCAAATATAAAACAGGTTACGGTTACTTGAGCGTTCAAGATTCTGGCATGGGTATTCCTGCAGAACACATTGCCCGCCTTACCGAACGCTTTTACCGCGTCGACCGGGGCCGCTCTCGAGGCGTGGGGGGCACTGGCCTCGGACTCGCCATTGTGAAGCGGATTGCGAGCCGCCACCAGATGGAGCTAGAAATTTCCAGCGTGGTCGGCCAAGGCAGCACATTTACCCTCAAAATACCGGCGAGCCGCCTACTTTTCGAAGAGTCTGAAGCCTCAAGACAGCTTAGTCTAACCTGACGTTTCTAAGCCCTTTTTCCGAAGCAATCTTGGTGTATGACTACGCTTGAAAACACGCTCAGCCGGGAGCAAGGAATTCTCGGGTTTAATCGCAGAGTTTTAGCCCAAGCACATGACCCTCAGGTTCCAGTGCTTGAGCGTCTGCGCTTTATATCCATTGTGAGTAATAACCTTGATGAATTTTTTGAGGTGAGAATCGCCTCACTTCAAGAAGACTTGCGGCTGTTAGGCATTACTAACCGTCAGCAAAGCGAGCACTTGGAGGCTCTTTCAAGTTCCGCAACACGGCTTATCGAGGACCAATACAAACTTCTAAAAGACGAAATCTATCCAGAGCTGGAGCGCGCCGGCATTCGGTTTTACCCTCAGGTGAAATGGACTAAATCGATACGCGCCTGGGCGAGTTCAGTGTTCGCTGCTGAAATCGAGCCCCTGCTTACCCCCATTGCCCTTGACCCAGCCCATCCGTTTCCCCGCATTCTTAACAAAAGCTTGAACTTCATTGTGGAGCTTGAGGGCACGGACGTGTTTGGGCGTGAGACGAGTGTCGCTGTCGTCCAGGCGCCCCGAGCCTTGCCGCGCCTATTGTTGATTCCAAAGCACTTAACGCCAGGCTGTCAGGGCGTAATGCTGCTTACGTCCATTGTGCAAGGCTTCGTGCAGGAGCTTTTCCCAGGGCTCAAGATTCACGGCGTGCATCAGTTTCGGGTGACCCGAAATAGTGACGTCTCGGTAGATGACGATGAGGTTAGCGACAAACGCGACGCTCTTGCCGATGAGTTAGTGGAGCGCAATTTTGGTGAGCCGGTTCGCTTGGAAGTTTCTGCTAAAACTCCTGGCTACTTAGAAAATCTTTTGCTCGGTGAATTTTCACTGCGAGAAAGAGATCTGTTTCGAGTTCCGGGCATTGTAAACCTCATGCGACTGGCTCAAACCATCGACTTGGTTGATCGCCCAGACCTTAAGTTTCCTGCCTTCACGCCGGCCCGGTCGTCGCCTTGGGGCGAACGAGGCCTTTTCGAGACCCTAACCAGCGAGGATGTCTTACTCCATCACCCCTACGAATCGTTTCAGCCGGTGGTCGACTTTCTCAATAGCGCGGCCACTGACCCAGCAGTCATGGCCATTAAGCAGACCGTCTATCGAACCGGCTCCGACTCGGTGCTGATGCGCTCTTTAGAAACGGCCGCGCGCGCAGGAAAAGAAGTCACGGTCATCGTTGAATTAATGGCACGCTTCGACGAAGAGACCAATATCAACTGGGCGGACCGGCTCGAAAAGGCGGGCGCTCATGTGGTTTACGGGGTCGTTGGACTGAAGACCCATGCCAAGATGGCACTCATCGTGCGTCGCGAAAACAAGAAGCTCAAGCGCTATGCTCATTTGGGCACAGGTAACTACAACGCAAAAACTGCCACGCTTTACGAAGACTTCAGTCTGTTAACGGCGGACGAGGATATGTGCGCCGATGTGCATGAAGTCTTTCGTCGTTTGACGGGAGTCGGCATCGCAAAGCCTCTCAAGCATCTCCTACAGGCACCTTTTAATTTGCACGAAGGGGTGTTAGCCGGTATCCGTGCTGAGACTCTTGCAGCGAGGGCTGGCAAGACCGCTCGCATTGGCGCAAAAATCAATGCATTGCTAGACCCAGCGGTGATTAGCGCGCTCTACGAAGCCAGCCAGGCGGGTGTCGTCGTTGATTTAGTCGTACGGGGGGTGTGCGCTTTGAAGCCTGGCATTGAAGGGCTGTCCGACAATATCCGAGTGCGGTCCACTATCGGAAGGTTTCTCGAACACTCTCGCATGTTTTATTTTTACGCGGACGGCCGGGAAGCGTTATTCCTCTCTTCTGCAGATTGGATGGATCGAAATTTCGTCAAGCGCGTAGAGATCGCATTTCCTATCAAGTCCAAGCGCCTGAAGGCTAGAATTCTCGCCGATGCCCTTGACGTTCACCTTGAAGACCGGGCGGGTACCTGGGTGATGCAGACGGATAGTGATTACGAGCAAACACCGAGCACGGACAGTCATGGCTGCTCAGTCCAGCTAGATCTTCTGAGCCACGCGAGCAATCCGCAGCTCTAGAAGGTCAAACCCTGGCGCGCTTGCGCCTGTCGTTCGCGGTTTAACCTCGGTCACACCAGCGGCCTTCAAGCAGGACGGTTCGTCATCGCTTTGACACTAGAGTGACATCAAATTTTCACATCCGATCAGCATACTGTGCTTGAAAAGGAGTGAAGCCAATGAACCCTATCCATCGCATTATTGAGACCACTCGACGCTACTTCCAGACGGACTTCGAGAAGCCCCGGCAGCTCAGAATTCTTGGAAATCCGATGGCTTGCGCCCCAGTACAAAAGCTCAGGAAAGATGGCCTTGAGCAGAGCTTGCCGCCGACAGCCAGCGTACATGGAGTTAACCACCTTCCGCTCCTACACAACGTCACGCTGACCGCTCTCAAAATATCATAATTATGAGATCGCAACTGGGTAATATTCACATTCTGCGCAGCTCGGGAGAGCGCCGCCCACAAGTCGCCTTTCCACCACCGCCTGTTATGAAACAACTTGCCCCATAAAAAGCACGCATCTAGTCTTGGCCACAGACCACTTCAAGTGTGAGGCGCGATGAGTTTGCATCAACTTTCTGTTCGGAAATCGATTAGTGACATGAGCCAGGCGTACCCCTTTGTAGAGGTCGCCGAACCCCTTCAATCTCTCGTTAGAGATCTTTTATTTACGAATAAACGGCGTCTAGCTCGCATTCCTTACCCAGTTCCCGAACCCATCTCCCGACTCGCGCCCTGGCAAACGCCAAAACAATTAAAAATCAATATCCAAGTCAAATAAAAACAATCGATCACGAGGTCTCGCCAGTTTTTTGGCTTGACAACACATTAACCACGGTTCAACCAGTTACTTCTGGCGACCAATAAGTCTTAATAGGTTTTCTTATGTTGCAACTATTGGTGATGTCCCGCGCTGGCGTGATCGTCAAAAAAAACCCCTTGAACGCAAACGCCAATAGCCAGGGCGTACTCCCAGGGCAGATGTATCAAATCGTAGATGCAGATACAGGCAAAGTACCTAAGTCCCTTAGAATAAAACGTATCAGTAATGATTTGGTGATTGAGGGGTCGGGCCAGGACAGCACACTCACTCTAAACAATTTCTACACCGACTGTGCCGCAGGTGAGCAGTGCTTCTTTCTTACAAAGGACTCTGTTCCCTCTGTGAGCGATATTTCCCATTCCAGTGGACTCATTAACGCAGAAGCTGCTGCGCAGGCTGGCGTTATTGCACCCAACTCACCCTCTATTGCCGCTTTAGATGGCGGCAACGCCCTAATTTACGCCGACACAGAAGCAAGCAAAGTGGTGGCAGCAATGCACGGTATCGGTGGTCTTTTGGCGGCCGGCGGCACAGCGCTCACTGCAGTCGCGATTGAAGCCGGCGGAGGTAGCGGCGCCGTAGCTCTTGCTGCCGCGAAGGCACTGAAGACACTTGTGCTTTCTGGATCAATAACGGCTGGTCCGTTTATTTCTGACTCTACTGTTATAACGGCCTACGATAACGTTGGCAATATCTTAGGCCGCACAACTGTTGGTCTAGACGGAAAATTCACACTAAATCTTAATTCAAATTACGTGGGTACTGTACTAGTTGTCGCGACTGATTCTAATAGTACAGGCAGCAACTATTTTGACGAGGCATCAGGTGCCGGTACAGACTTAGGTAATGCAAGGCTTAGCAAAGTAAGCTTTGTAGTAGAAGGCTCTACAGTTAATACCATTGTTGCCCACATTACACCGTTATCTGAACTGGCTGCACTGAAGCTTGGCGCTAGTGCAGATAACGTTGCACCAAGTGCGTCGGCGCAGG
>JANLRI010000599.1:0-19344 GCA_031361565.1 Betaproteobacteria bacterium
AAATCCCACCCTAAATCCCACCCTAAATCCCACCCTAAATCCCACCCTTACTCCCTCCCTTAAACCCACCACCAATAGCATCCCGACCACCGCACTTACCCCCAATGTTCCAAGCCATGCAGCGCTTGCTCCCTTGGCCTCTCGACTCGTGGATGTAGAGGCACTTCCTTGGCAGGCCACGCGCTATCCTGGCATTGAGATCAAGACGCTCTTGTTTGATCGTGCCAGTGGCTTGGCAAGCTCCCTGATGCGCATGGCACCCGGCTCCATGTTGCCGGATCACGAGCACGTGCAAATCGAGCAAACCTGGGTGATCGAAGGTCACTTAGTCGATAAGGCCGGTCCCGACGAAGGTATTGAATGTAAGGCGGGACAGTTCATCTGGCGGCCTGCGGGAAGCCGCCACTCAGCCTGGTCACCCAAGGGGGGTTTGATGCTGGCCTTCTTTCAAATTCCAAATAAATTTTATGCGGACGACGGTAAGGTCACAGACATGGCAGGAGGCGATTGGGAGTCGATGTGGGGAATTATCCATACGTCTCGAAGCGCAGATTGATTTCAAGTCGCTTTGATACGAAGTCGCTCACTCAAGAATCAGGACGCGTATCCGTACACCGCCACAAAATGACAAACCGTACCGGCAAGCACAAATAAGTGCCACACAAAGTGGCCATAGCGCCATTTAGAGTCACCGACATAGAAGACAACCCCAGCCGTGTAAGCGAGACCCCCTGCGACCAACCACCACAGACCGGCCGAGGGTAGCACTGCAATTAGAGTCCAGCACTTTGAAAAGTCGCTTGGCGCGATTGTGCGACAGCGCGTGGTAGATCATGGAAGCGCCATAGAGCAGTATCATGCTCACGCTGAATACGGCCGCGGCCGCGATGGAAATTCCATCGGCACGCTTAGCGGTAGCCATCAAGAGAAAGGGCGTGCCTAGAAGCGCGAGCGCAAGGCCTAGGCCGTGGCTTATACTATTTGCGATCTCCTCGCAAAGGGATTGAAGGCGCTCGGAACTGGTTAGCTTAGTGTCCATAGGCCATCTTACGCCTAAGCCACTAAGCGAGACGAGATCCCCTAATATCCGATTGCGGCGCCATCACTACGAGGGTCAGAGCCGCCTAGTCGCATACCGCTTTCAGGGTCAATAGTAATGCCGTGAGCATGACCTGCGAGTTCATTGAAAGGGCCCCAACGATTGAGCTTATGACCCCGCCTGGCCAATTCATTGATCGTTTCTTGCGGGAAGCGCGATTCGATGTGGAGCGTATCGCGATCCTCTCCGAGCGCAAAGCGACCGGACAGCCAACGCGGGGCTTCCACCGCCTCTTGAATGTTGCGGCCGTGGTCAATCATGGATACATAGGTCTGGGCATGAATCTGGGGTTGACCATCGGCGCCCATGCAACCCACTACGCCCCAAAGCTTGTTGTCACGGAAAGCGAGTGAGGCAATAAGTGTATGCAACGGCGTCTTGCCAGGAGCAACACAATTGGGGTGGCTCGGATCCAGTGAGAAATAGGCGCTGCGATTCTGGAGCACGATACCCGTATTGCCCGCCACGACGGCGGAGCCAAACACACCGTACAGACTATTGATCAGCGCCACTGCGTTACCCTCGGCATCAACCGCTGCAATAAACACGGTATCGCCTTTAAGGCTTCCATATGAGGGAATTTTGTCCCAGGCTAGCACCCGCGCCGGATCCATTAAGGCACGCCGCTCGTCCGCGTAGGCCTTCGAGATCAAACGATCCATAGGTACATCGGCAAAGCGCGGGTCGGCCAAATGCTGATCGCGATCGTTGTAGGCAATTTGTTTAGCCTGCACCATCAGGTGAGCATGATCAGCGCCCAGTGCACTTTTCTTGTGAAGCTCGAAAGGCTCCAGGAGGTTGAGCATCTCTAAAACAGCGAAGCCTTGAGTAGGTGCGGGTGTTTCGTAAATAGTGACATCGCGATATTGACCCTGCAATGGCTCACCCCAACGCGCTGCTTGTGCCTTGAGGTCGGCTTCAGTAAAGAAGCCTCCTTTCTCTTTCGCGAAACGAGCCAATTCACGGGCGGTCTCACCCTCATAAAAGCCCGCATGGCCGCCCTCCGCTAAGGCCGTCAATGTGCGAGCTAAATTGGGGTTGCGTAATTTGCTACCGACTCGCGGCGCTTTACCCTCAGGCAAAAAGATCGCAGCGGTTTCTGGATGCGGCAACAAATCGGGGACGGTCGCTTCAATCCAACCGGCCAGACGCTCAGTGACAGGAATGCCATCGCGTGCATAACCAATCGCCGCTTCTAAATTTCGCTTGAAAGGTAGACGTCCATACTGGCGGTGGGCTTCTGCCCAGCTCGATACCGCACCCGGTGTCGTTAAGGTTGCGGGCAAAATCCCGCGAAAAGGAACTTCCTTGTGACCTCGGTCTTGAAACCACGAAGCACTGGCCGCGGCTGCACCACGACCACCACCATCGAGATAGCGCACTTGGTTTTTCTTGGCATCGTAAATGAGCCAGAAGGCGTCGCCGCCCACTCCGGTCATGTGGGGATACAAAACGGCAAGTGCACTACTGGCAGCGATTGCTGCATCGACAGCCGAGCCGCCCGCCCGAAGTACGTCGACACCCGCCTGAGAGGCTAGGGAGTGCGGGCAAGCAACCATGCCGGAAGGGGCCATTGTGACGGGGCGGCCTGTAGTGATATTCATCGCGGGATTCCTGGAAAAACGGGGGATGGCTCGGCATTCTATTGCAGCCCTGGATCTTACTGCGGGCATCGACTCAGAATCCGGTCGAGGCTTGGCTAATATTAGGCGCTCATGCGAGAATTAGCGCATGGTTCTAGTACGTTTTGCAGCCCATTTACAAAGTCATGTGCCCTGCCCTGATCAAGAGGTTGACCAAGGGGCCCTGGGCGATTGTTTACTGCGCGCTTTCGCATACGCACCCGCCATGAAAGACTACGTCTTGGACGATCAAGGACATATTCGCAAACATGTCGCCGTGTTCATTAACGGCAAGTTACACCGAGATCGCCAAAATCTTGCATGGCCGTGCGTAGCCGGAGACCGTGTCGACGTTATTCAAGCTTTGTCAGGAGGATAGTGACATGAAGATTGCGCTTGCCACTCGAAAGGGCCTATTTGAAGTTCATACCTCGGCCACTCAAGCGATAATCGCCCGACACCATTTCGCCGGCGACGCACTCAGCCAAGTCTTGGTCGATGAGCGAAACGGCACCTGGTACGCTGCACAAAATCTCGGACACTTCGGTGTCAAAATGAAGCGCTCAAACAACCAAGGAAATTCCTGGGAGGACGCCGCCGCACCCGCATTCCCAATCAAGCCAAGTGAAGGACCGTGGTCCGACGACCCAACACCTTGGAACCTTGAACAGGTTTGGGAGCTTGCGCTGGGTGGTGCCGATATTCCCGGGGAACTTTGGGCGGGATGCATTCCAGCAGGGTTGTTTCGATCAATTGATTACGGACAGTCGTGGCAACTCGTTGAATCTCTTTGGCGCAACGAGAAGCGCCGCGATTGGTTTGGTGGTGGTTACGACCAAGCAGGGATTCACTCTATCCTGATAGACCCTCGCGACCCCAAGCATCTCACCGTGGGTATCTCTTGCGGCGGCGTTTGGGAAAGCAGAGATCGTGCGCAAACCTGGGCATTAATTGGTGAAGGTCAGGAGGCCGACTTCCTCCACCAGAACAAAGCGGCAACCTCAATCAGCAAGATCCGCATCGCCTAGTAATGTGCGCCAGCTCCCCTGAGGTCATGTGGATACAACATCACGCCGGGCAATACCGAAGCACCGACGGCGCTAAAACCTTCATGAGGCTCAACAAAGGGTCGGGACAAGACTTCGGCTTCGCGCTTGCCGTCGATCCGAATAACGCCAAACGAGCCTGGTTCGTTCCAGCACTGGCCGACGCTCAACGTTTTGCGCGCAATGGTGCCTTGTGCGGGCTACGCACCGATGACGGAGGCGAAACTTTTAAAGAGTGCCGCGCGGGGCTACCGCAACAGGCCTGTTTTGATCTCATCTATCGTCACAACCTGATTGTGGACAAGACCGGCAAGCAGTTAGCTATGGCCTCGAGTACTGGCCATCTTTGGTTTTCTTACGACGCGGGCGAAACCTGGCAGGTCGCTGAGATGCTTTTGCCACCGGTCTATGCCTTGAGTTTCTACTGAGCGCCCTGCAGTTTCGTGCCTAACCCGAGTCAGCTTAAGCTTTAACCGCCATGAGCGCGTCTTCAAACGTGCCGCCGTATCATCGGTGAAGTGAGGGTAATTCTGAAAACCCACAGCGCTATAAAAGTCCATTGATGTTATGGTGCTTTGGAGAGGTCGACATGAGCGATAAAAAAGCCATACTTGTGATTGGAGCCGGTGACGCCACTGGCGGTGCTATCGCGCGACGCTTCGCGCGCGAAGGCTATATTGCCTGCGTTACCCGCCGCAGCGAGGAAAAACTGCAACCGCTTGTCAACGAAATTCGTAACGGCGGCGGTGAGGCTTACGGCTTTGGAAGTGATGCCCGCAAGGAAGACGAGATGATCGCGCTCGTTGAGAAGATTGAGAGGGATATTGCACCTATCGAGGTCGCCGTATTTAATATCGGTGCCAATGTCCGATTTTCAATCACCGATACAACCGCTCGGGTCTATCAAAAAGTATGGGAAATGGCCTGTTTTTCGGGGTTCCTGATGGGACGGGAAACAGCCAAGGTGATGCTGCCGCGGGGTCGCGGAACCATCATCTTCACTGGTGCAACCGCGAGCTTACGAGGACGCGAGGGTTTCTCCGCCTTTGCGGGTGCCAAGCATGCACTTCGCGCTTTGGCGCAAAGCATGGCTAGAGAATTGTGGCCTCAGGGCATTCACGTCGCCCACTCTATTATTGACGGCGCCATCGATACAGAGTTCATTCGTTCGAACTTCCCAGAGCGCTACAAGATGAAGGATCAGCTTGGCATCGTCAATCCGGACAGCATCGCGCAGGCCTATTGGGAGATTCACACACAGCCTCGCGACGCTTGGACGCACGAAACAGAATTACGACCTTGGCTGGAATCCTGGTGATTCCTGAGAACCACCCAAATAGAGCGCCTCAAACCCGGTTCGCCACGAAGGATATGCCGCCTGCCAATGGAATGCGTGCTTTGCCTTGGCGTTCGATGCACCGCGCTGTTCGTTCATGTAGTAAACCCTCATGTCGCCAAGCTGCTGGCGAGCCACAGCCTCGTCCACGTGACCAGGCGCAGGAGCCTTGAGAAGCTTCGCAACAAATGGTAACCATTCGCTCAGGCGAGCTGGCGAGTCGTCAACAATATTGTAGATGCCACTGACTTCGTGCGCCAGCACCTTTACGGTAGCCTCAGCAGCATCAAGCAGATTGATAAAAGAATAGATCCCAGCCCCGGTACCTACAATCGGCATTGCGCCCCTCCGGATAGCCGTAGGAATGGTACCTTGCGGGTCGTAGCTGGTTCCAGGCCCATAGAACCATCCGTACCTCAGGACCGTCCCTAACATTGCGTTTTCGGAGAGCGTCTGATGCTCGAGCGATGCGATGGCGTTCGCCAGTGGTCGCACCCCGGCGGGAGCATCGAGATGAAGCGGAGTTTCTTCATCGGTCAGTCCGCTACCGACTGGGGTACACATAAACGAAATACTTTGGGCGATAAATCGTCGTGCCCCAGCGGCGCGAGCGGCGGCGATGAGGTTACGCGTCCCATCAATGCGCACGCGGATCGTTTCAGCGTAAGGATCCCCATTCTTCGTGCCGAACGCGGTGAGCTGATGCAGCACAATCTCCGCTTTGGATTCTGCGACGATTCGTGCGAGCCCCGCTTCGTCGTACACGTCGCCGATCACTGGGACTGCGCCCATCCGGTTTAGTTGCACGGCACGCTCGGAAGAGCGGGCAAGTGCCACCACCCTGTGTCCTGCATGGGTAAGTAAGGGAACAAGAACACGCCCGATTGCGCCTGTACCGCCAGCGATAAATATATTCATTTGTTGCCTCAGATCCAGTCAACTTCAGGCCTGGGCCTGGGTTCGCCCCTTGGTTGCTCAGCGGCGTAACCCACCAGCACCGCCACGCAAGCCGGGTACCCCATGGGCAAACCCAGTTCTTCATGCACGCCTGGGCTGGTGAGCCAAGGAATGGGGGTGAAGTCGGGTCGCTCGGTCCAAGGCCAGTGTTGCCCTGGAGGCGTCGGAGCCTGAACCGCTGCCCACAATACACTCTCCAAAAGCGTCACAAGTCCTATTTCTGATTATTGCACTGTCGGGACCTGTACCGCAAGAGCAAAACAGGCCTGTAAAGCTTGACTTTAAACGCGCACCTGCCACCCTAGCCAACACGAAAAAAGCCGCGTAGTATCCTTACTGATTCGCCATCATCAGACGGCGTTCAACGTTAGTCTCGGCATTGCTTAATTTTTGCGGGGCGACTTACATGTCTACTTCTTACTTCTTGTTTGGCAGCGCATCGGTGCTTATATTTTTGGCGTCCGCGCTCGCGGCGCCCACTGCGCTCCCGGCCGCCGAACAAGCCGCTGTGTTTAAGGCGGCAGGCTACAAACTCAAGGGCAAGGCATGGCCCACGCAGCTACGGGCATATTTCGAAACATACCGAAGAGCGACGAAGCGCTACCGGTGATTGGTCTGGGCACCTATATTGCGTTCGATATCGGCGCCCAAGCAACTGATCGCGATCCGGCGCAAGAAGTGCTCAAGCGTTTCGTTGAGCTCGGCGGAACGATCATTGACAGTTCGCCGATGTATGATCTCGCGGAAGAAGTTATTGGCGAGTTGGCGAGCGAACTCAACATCAACGAAAAATTGTGGCTCGCGACAAAAGTCTGGTCGAGTGGTCGCGATTCTGGCATCGCCCAAATGAATGACTCCTTGCGAAAGTTGCAGCGCCAAAAAATTGAACTGATGCAAGTCCACAATCTTCAAGACACAAAGACCCATCTCGTTACCTTGCGCGACTGGAAGAAATCCGGCAAGTTGAAATACTTGGGCGTCACCCAATACCATTCAGGTGCTTACGATGCCCTGGAAAAAACAATCAAGCCCGGTGATCTGGATTTTGTGCAATTGAATTTCTCCATCGCCGGGCGTGAGGCCGAGCAACGCATTTTGAAAGATGCTTGAGTATTTCTTAGCTCTTTGAAGACCATCGAAGGGGTGAGTTGCGGTGAGGTGACTCACAACCGTCGCCTGCGCTCACTCCACCTTGGCACCGGACAAGCGAACGATACGCGCCATGCGTTCACTTTCGCTACGAATCAGGGCATTTACCTGATCGATGCTAAGGTTCATCGGCAACATGCCCTGCGGCGTCAATTGTTTGTCGATGAAGTCCTGGTTCGAGAGCATCGTCGCAACCGCCGCATTCAGGCGGGTAACGATTTCACGGGGCACGCCGACGGGCGCGAAGAAGGCATACCAGGCACCAATGTCCATATCCTTGTAGCCGACCTCGCTGAAGGTTGGGACGTCGGGCAACAGGGGCGAGCGCTTGGCGCCAGAGATCGCCAACACCTTGACCCTGCCAGATTTCAAAAAACCCTGGATCGTGGGAATCGCCGGAAAGGTAAACACAACTTGATCGGCGATCACATCGGTCAAGGCCGGTGCTGAACCTTTATAAGGTACATGAGCAATATCAGTGCCGCTTAGTTTCTTGTACATTTCCCCCATCAAATGCGCCTGACTTCCGACGCCGTAAGAGCCATAGCTGATCGTGCCCGATTTGGCCTTGGTCCAAGCGACCAACTCAGCAAAATTGTTGACAGGCAAACTCGCCGATACTGTGAGAGACAGATTCAGATAGGCCACGGTCGCCACCGGCGTGAAGTCACGCGCCATGTTGTAGGACAACGTCTTCCACAGCGCAGGATTGAGCACGAAGGTCGCGTCATTGGTGAACATCAAGGTATGGCCATCTGCGGGCGCCCTCGCGACCAGCTCCGCACCCAGAGCCGTGTTGGCGCCGGGCTTGTTGTCAATAAGCACGGGCTGTCCGAGAATCTCCGTGAGCTTCCCGGCCACCGTACGCGCCATGATGTCGGTGGCACCGCCGGGGGCATAGGGGACGATGACCCGGATCGGACGGGAAGGAAAGTTGGCCGCGGTTTGAGATTGGGATTGAGCGTTGACGCCCCCGTACATACTCAGGGCCAAAAGGCCCCCTAGTGCGACAAACCTGGTTGCAGAGCGAAAGTTTTTGAACATGAAACCTCCCGAGAATGCGCTCCCTCGATACAATTCAATGGGGTCTGCGCTTGGCAAAGTCTAAGTCAGGCCGTGAATACACTCGACCGACCATCCCAAAAATACACAGCGCCTTTTCCATCAGCCCTCGTTCAGAATTAACTGCCCCCCGTGGCTTAAAACAACGCTGAAAGTCTAATATTCCAGACACTTAAGGAGTTTAGGGCTGAGAACCACATCAGGCTTTTAGCGTCACCTACGTGCATCATCAAAACTGAAGATCTTGGCGACGCCGCAGCATCCAAGGTGCGCGCGCACCTTCAAGCTGGAATAGGCGCTCCGGTTAGTTGATATTGACCACCAAAATTTACGCAGCTTATGCTATGGTCATCGGTGTCCGAGGTACGTTAGTGGCATGACGGCTGCGATCAACACTGAAGTAATTTCAAAGGGGCAAGTATGAAACTCGCGCTAAAGAGTATGCTCATTTCAAATCTCATGATCGGTTTAGTGACCGCCCTTTGGTCGGTTGGCGCTTTCGCACTCGGTCGTCCGCCGATAGTAAAGATTGGTCAAGAAGTTCCACCGGTTGTCTCGTACGATATGGTTGACGGCAGCCCCTTTACGGCCCGCGCCTCGAACGTATGGCCTCGCAACTTCGGGCGCATGGCCTGACGGATTTCCTAGAGCCGGAGGGCGGCTTTTTCCTGTCGGTCAACCTACCCAAAGGTTCCCGTATGGACGACCTTCTCGAGCGTAGCAAAACGCTTGGTGTGGTCCTGACCGACGGTCGCGGTTTTTTCCTGAATCCAAAAGACGGCGAGCGTTTCTTGCGCCTCCCCTTCTGTGCCCTGCCTAACCATGAAATTGATGAGGGGATGGCGAGAGTGGCGAAGCTGGTGCTTTCATGAATAGCGTCGTCGAGATCGAGAAACGCTAGCCAATGCGCCGGGCAGATACCACCGTGGCTGACTAAATTTGCGCGAAAACCCTCCCATCCATGATGCGCACCGGATAGACGCGAACACTGTCTGTAGCGGGAGCGCAGGTCGCGCGGCCAGTGCGCACATCGAATTTTCCCTGGTGTAGCGGACATTCGATTTCGTACCCGTCCAGGAATCCGTCACAAAGACGAGCTTGCCCGTGAGTACAAGTGTTATCAGTCGCGAAGACCTCGCCTGCGACTTTGTAGAGCGCGACATCTCTTTCACCGACCTGTAGGCCAAGGACATCATCTTCAGGGATCGCATTTTCAGCGGCAATATCAGTCCAGGTGGGTTCGGTCATGATTTAAATCGGGTAAATGATGGAGTTGGGGATCATTTCACTGTCGTAAACGCATTGGCGCGATGAGAATTTCAAGCCCTCTGAGGTGCGTACGATCGTGTCGACATACCGTCCAACATTGAAGACCGTCGACTCTTGAGAAAACTTGGTTCGAAACACAGCATAATTCGCCTCGGACTCAAATTGATCTGGCGTGACGCTGCGGATCAGAGGAGTTCCAACGATATGTCGCTGGTAGTAGGGGTCGTGGAACAGCGTCTCGCGAATCCCAAAAACGCGATCTTTCAGCATGCCCTTGCTTTCGAAAAGCAGGGTCGCCAAAGGAAAGCCACGTTCGTAGTTCTCGCGCGGGATCAGCTTGTAAATGCAATCATCAGTAAAGAACTCGGGCCACAAATCCCAGTCGCCCGAATCGACCGCCTGAGCGTAATCGGCATAGAGACGTGCAATGAGAAGGTAATCTTCAAAGTTGACATGGATTGCAGGACTCATTCCTCGGCCTCCATCACTTCGCGCCAGTATTGGTACATGCCGCGAATCAGTGTTTCTGTCACCATGTGATCAGTATTCTCAACCGCGCGTCCGCCCATTTCAGCCAGTGTCCGGTGGAACGGCTTCTGCTCGAAACCATCCTGCGAGAATTCGATCACCTCACCGTCGTCGGCCGATACAAACCCTGCAGGACCGAAGAGGTTGGCCTGACGCAGACGTCGTTGTGTCATCTCATCCGTGTCATCATCAAATCCGAAATGGGTCCATATAAGATCGAATGAGCCATGACCATTGGGCTGAATGTGGCGCGTCGACACACTGTTGACTTGCTGTTGGAAAATGACACTGGGGAACAAGGTCATCATGACGGCGGTCGGACCGTTCCACCAGGCTTCCGGCACGATATCAAGAAAGCGCGGGTCGTGGAGCTTCATACTCTCCTTAAAGCTCGACACCTGGGTGACCTCATCGGCCTTACCCGACTGTCCGCGCGTAGAAATCATCGCGGCATGGCGGTGGCGAGCATCCATTTTCAACTCGGATTTATTGTCAGCCCGCCAGAGTCCAAAAGTCACGAACCAGGTATGCAGCAGCCCGGGATGATAGGGATCTTTGATGTTCTCCTGCATCAACTTCCAGTTGCCCGGAATACGCTGGCGGTTATAGCCCAGAATCTTGAGTTTGCGGCCATCGAATAAGCGATCAAAGTAAGCCAGGATGACGGGCCCCAGGAAATCTTCGAGCGATTCGATGTTCGGGTCGAAGCTTGCGAACACCACACCGCCGCGAGTCGCGACCTTGAGCTTGACCAAGCCGTTCTCGCTGGTCTGAAAATCTGCGGGCATACCCCCATTGACCTTGCCGTCCTGTCTCAGACCTCGTCGAAACGGCACGCCCTGCAAATCGCCTTTCAGGGTATAGGTCCATTGATGGTAAGGACAAACAAACTCTTTCTTGTTACCATGGCGCTCACGGCAGAACTGCATGCCACGATGGGCGCAAACATTCTCCACGACACTTACCGCGCCATCAGTATCGCGTACCATCAGCACCGAACGCTCGCCGACCACGGTTCGCTTGAAGTCCCCTGGGTTGGGGATCTCGGCGTCCAGGCCTACGTAGTTCCAGTGCTTGGTATAAAAAAAGCGCTCGAGCTCTTTCTTGTGTTGCTCCGGATCGGTGTAAGCCTTAAAGGGGATGCGGCTTGTCCCCTCGGACTCCCAGACTGTTTTTGCAGGGAAGGTGGTCTCGGGGGAAAATTTTGAGGCTGTCGGTGCTAGCGCACTTAGTGGCGCACTTAGTGGCGCACTCAGCGGCGCACTTGGTGGCACACTTAGTGGCGGGCTGGTTGATGCGATGGGTGATGCGCTTGATGAGGTCATGGCTATCTCATTGTTGTCGGTAGAAATGATCACGGTATCCGTCTGTCAGGCCGTCACAATGACGGTAATACTCCCTAGCCGTGCGATGTCGCCCAGCATGATTTCACCCGGGAGCACGGCATTCACACCCTCAGGGGTGCCCGTCATAATTAGATCGCCAGGCTCCAGAGCCTCGTATTGCGACAGATAGGCAATGCATTCTGAAACCGACCAAATGAGTTTTGAAATGTCGGAGGACTGTCGGCTCACCCCATTGACCTTCACACTGATCGAACCTTTGGCTGGGTGACCAATGGACTTTGCGCGAGAAATCGTACCGATGGGTGCTGATTGCGCGAAGGATTTTCCAAACTCCCAGGGTCGTCCCTTATCGCGCGCGTCAAGTTGCAGATCTCGTCGGGTCATATCAAGGCCTACCGCATAGCCGTAGACATGTTCAAGTGCCGAGCTCACCTCGATATCCCGGCCCCCGGTGCCAATGGCAACCACCAGCTCAACTTCGTGATGAAAGTCTTTTGTTTTTGGAGGATAAGGGATGCGGGCACTCGTCGAAGCATCGACAGCAGCATTGGCCGGCTTCATGAAGAAAAACGGTGGGTCGCGCGCGGGATCCTTGCCCATCTCCCGAGCGTGGGCGGCATAGTTGCGTCCCACGCAAAAGATACGATTGACAGGGAAGCGGCTTTTTAGACCCTTGACCGCCAAGGTCACAATGGGCGCCGGCGTAATCACGTATTGCATTTTGTGCTTCCTAGTATTTTTGTATTATTTTGCGTTGCGCCTCTGGTCATCACCTGGGGACCAGGGTATGCACTAAAACTTCATTTCGCGCCAAAGTCCAAGAGCCTGTTGAACAGGTCGATCCGAAAAACTGAATAAGACAGTGTCCTCCAAGGCGCGAATGCTATGCACATGCCATGAGGGCACAACCAATACATCGTTGGGTGAAAACGGATAGGTCGCGTCTTCAATTTGAAACTGCCCTGCGCCGCTAAGGCAGACATAGACCGTGCCGTCGGTAGAACGATAGGGGCGCGTCTCATGTCCTGCGGGAACAAGTTGAGAAAACGCGCCGATTGTCGGCATGGGAGAGCGGCCGGTCGCCGGATTCACATAGCGCATTTTATGACCGAAATGCGGGTCAGGCCGCCCGGAGGCGATGGTTTTCAAGGACTGCATGGTCTTGTCAAAAGGATAGACAAACACTTTGGTCGGATCGCTCGGCTGCTGATAAAAATCGACCGGCACCATGTTGGATCCGTAGCGTGCGAGAGCATCACCTTCAGGACGCGAAACGGCTTGGTATTCGCGATCACTTTTCTCGGCAAAACCGGCATCCAGAAATCGAACTATCGGGATGTCGAGCCCATCAAGCCAGACTACCGGCTGGTCGCCGAGGTTTCCATGGTCGTGCCAGGTCCAGGCCGGGGTGATGATGAAGTCGCCACGATGCATGGTAGTACGCTCACCCTCAACCGAGGTATAGGCACCCTCGCCATCCAAAACCAGTCGTAACGCCGATTGGGAATGACGATGCGCCGGTGCAATTTCACCAGGCATGATCAACTGCAGCCCAGCGTACAGGGACGGCGTGATGCAGGACTGCCCTCGAAGGGCCGGGTTTTCGAGAATCAATACGCGCCGTTCAGCCTCCGCAGCAGAGATCAGTGTCCCCGATTCCATCACACGATCACGAACTTTCGCATAAATCCATTGGTGCGGAATCGCGGGGGATTTTGGGGAGTGCGGCACCAAGGCACTTAACACCTCCCACAAGGGTGTCATGTCGTCTTTGGCAATTTTCTCGTAAAACGCCCGGCGAGCGAGGTCTGGCTCAGCGCTGTGCTCAGGTACGCGCCCTGCATTCTGACTTAGATCATTCACGACGGTTCTCTCTTCATGTTCCAGTAGGGTAAAAGGCATCCGCATAAATATGTTCCGGCGGCACACCCAACTGTTTCACGAGTAAGGCGCCCGCCTCGACCATCGGCGGTGCTCCACAAAGGTAAGCCCTGAACCCCGTCAGATCGGGCCAGTCCTGAGCAATAGCTTCGGTCACAAGGCCGGTGCGACATGGGGGTGGGCTACCCGAGGTCACCACCACATGGAGATGCAATTGAGGGTATTGGCGGGCCATGTCCTGAAGTGACTCCACCCGATAAATATCGCGTTCCGACCGGACCCCAAAATAGAGATGGATGGGGTTACTCATGCCCTGGGAAATCGCGCCTCGAACGATGGAAAGAATGGGCGCAAGACCGGTTCCGCCCGCAACACAAAGCATTGGCCCCTCATGCTTTCGTCGTAGGTAGGCCGAACCCAAGGGGCCGCTCATGCGCACGGAGTCACCGACCGAAAGCTCATTCGCGATGTAGCCGGTCACCCTGCCCTCAGGGATTAAACGCACATGGAATTCGAACTCACCATCGCTCGACAAGCCGGCCATCGAGTAGGGCCGGATGTGGTCCGGCGTGAACTGCAGTTGAGCATACTGTCCTGGCGAATACTCCAATGGCTTGGAAGGCCGAAGGCGAAGCACCTTGATATCGTGTGTCGCATTTTCAAGCGAGACCACGACGGCCTTGATGATTTTTGCGGTATGCACCACAACTTCATCTGGCTCCACAATTTCAATGGAGCATGACTCTGTGAGATAAGTTTGGCAGGCCAGCACAAAGGAATCATCCGATCTCAGAGGACTGCGCGTTTCGGCCCCGGAGTCGAGAACTTTCCCTCCAAGGATCTTGCACCTACAGGTACCGCAACGACCTGCCAGACAGCTATACGACACCGGAATCTGATGCGCACGTAGCGCCTCGAGCAGGTTCACGCCTGCCGCGACATTCAGTGTGCGCTGGATAGGTTGTACGAATATTTCCATCGGGCCATTGGATCGAAGATCTTACAGAGCTTAGTCGCCGTGAAGTGCATCAGGGCGAAATAAGGTGCAATGATCAAGGCCTAGGAAAGATCAGTCAATATAATGGCGATGATAATTAATATCATCCAAATCAATACTAAGGATTTACTCCCATGGAACTCCAAGACATCGATTTGAATTTACTCGTCATTTTTAATCAGCTCCTTGTTGAGAAAAAAGTTTCCAAAGTGGCAGAGAATCTCGGGCTGGGGCAACCGGCCGTGAGTAACGCGCTCGCGCGTATGCGCAAGCTGTTTGGCGACGAATTATTTTTAAGAACCTCGCACGGCATGCAACCCACCCCCTTCGCCGATCAGCTCGCCGAGTCTATTGGTTACGCCCTAGGGATGATTCACGGCGCAGTCAACGCCAGAACCTCTTTTGATCCGGCCAGCAGCAAGCGCAAATTTACAATTGGGATGACGGACATTGGGGAAATTTACTTTCTGCCTGCATTGATGAAGAGGGTTCAGGCGCTCGCACCCTCCGTGTCGATCAGCACCGTTCGAAATACGGCCACCCATTTGAAGGACGACATGGAGGCTGGTCACGTGGACCTCGCCATTGGCTTACTGCCACAACTCAAAGCAGGCTTCTTTCAACAACGGCTGTTCAATCAGCACTACGTCTGCATATTTCGCAAAGACCATCCATCCGTCAAGCGAAATTTCTCAGCCGCCGATTTTTTTGCAGCCGATCATGTCGCCATTGTGTCCGAGGGAACGGGACATGGAAAAGTCGACGACATTTTAGATAGCGGTTCACCCCAACGGCGGGTACGCCTGACCGTCCCCCACTTTATAGCCGTTGGACATATTCTTCAGGCGACGGATATGGTGGCAACGATTCCAGAGCGACTCGCCGAAAAAATAGCGACGCCCTTCGAACTCAAGTACGTGACTCATCCCGTCAAGCTACCGCAAATTGCCATCAATCTCTTTTGGCACGCCAAGTATCACAAAGACCCGGCGAGCCAATGGCTGCGATCACTTATCTTTGCGATGCACTCCGATTCGCGACGAGCAGCGCTATAAAGCAAAGGTCGACAAAATAGGAAAGCAGGCGATGACGATCACGCGTCGGCTCATTATTTCGCGCTAGACTCAGCCCTGAGACCAACCAAACGATCAAGATCAAAATGAGTCAAGTGATATGGCCGCGCGTTGCGGTGGTAGGTGCAGGTGCTGTGGGTTGCTTTTTTGGCGCCAAGCTTGCGAAGGCAGGGGCTGCGGTGACCCTTATCGGCCGCGCACAGGCCATGCAAGCGATTGCAGATCATGGCCTGGAGATTGTCGGTCAAGACTATTCCGACAGAGTCCGCTTGCAAACCAGTACGGAGTTGTCGGCGGCGGCGGCCTGCGATCTGGTCTTGCTTTGCGTCAAAACCATTGACACCGTAGGCACCGTCAAGGCGCTCGCCCCTCATTTAAAACCTGATACAGCTATTTTGAGCCTTCAAAACGGCGTGGATAATGTTGAGCGAATATTTGAGGCCACGGGTTTTCGTGCCATACCGGCCGCCGTCTATGTCGCAGTGGAAATGAGCGCCCCAGGCAAGCTCCTGCATCGCGGGCGCGGTGATCTTTCGATAGGCGCGTTCCCGTTTCAAGCGCCGACCGATGTGCACGCTGAGCGATTTACCTCCTCGTCCCTTCAGAACATTGCCGCCTGGTTTGAAGCCTCTGGTGTGCCCTGCATGGTGAGTGAAAACGTGATGGGGGAACTCTGGGCAAAGTTCATCGTGAATTGCGCGGTCAATGCAATCTCAGCATTAACCCAGGCGCCTTATGGTCGAATGCTTGAACAGCCAGACATCAAGACTTTGATTTCTGCCCTGGTGCGCGAAACCGTTTCCATTGCCCAGGCTCATGGCGTTCAACTCAAGGACACAGACCATGAAGCGGCGGTGTTTCAGGTGATGAAAGCCATGTCCGGGCAATACTCATCGACCGCTCAGGATCTTGCCCGCGGTAAGCCGACCGAGATTGATGCCTTGAACGGCTACGTCAGCAAAACTGCAAAGCTTCACGGACTTGACGCTCCCTTAAATGCCTGGCTCACCGCGATGGTCAAGCTGAGGGCAGGACAGATCTAAAGCCTTGGCTGCCGTAAAGCCTTAGCTGCAGTGAAGCCTCAGCTGCCCGACTTCTTTGCCCACCAGGTGTTCGCGAGCGAGTCGCCCGCACTAAAGCGCGCTTGCGCGCCCATCGCCTGACTGATTCTGAGCACTTCGTTCCATTTGATCATTCGTTCCGATCGTGAAAACGAGCCGACCTTGAGCTGTCGCGCATTCAGACCAATGCTCAGAGGCACGATCGACACATCCTCGGTTTCACCAGAACGGGCCGACACGATGGTTCCCCAACCCGCGTCTGTCGCACGCTTGAAGGTTGCGATGGACTCGGAAACCGTACCGACCTGATTAGGCTTGATGAGTACGGCATTGCAGGCACCAAACTGGAGCGCTTCCTCGACTAACTTTTCATTAGTCACAAGATAATCATCTCCAATAATTTGCACCCGGGCACCGAATGCCTGGGTGAAAGCTCGCATGCCTTGTGAGTCGTCTTCAGCCAGCGGGTCCTCGATCGAGACGATCGGATAGTCGGACAGCCATCGGCCCAGCATGCTGATCATTTGCTCTGTATCCAGCTCGCGGTTTTCAAGCGCAAGTCGATAGCGCCCTTGACTGCCAAATTCTGAAGCCGCGATATCGAGCGAAATGACGACGCGCTCGCCCGGCTTCTCGCCAGCGAGTTCGATGGCCTGCACTAAAGTTTCGAGTGCTTCAGCGTTGGAGTCAAAGTTTGGCCACCAACCCCCTTCGTCGGCCACGCCGGCAAGCTTGCCGCGACGCTTCATGAGACTGCCTGCGGCGTGATAAATCTCGGCGGTTACTTCCAGCGCTTCTGCGAAAGTCTTGGCACCCGGCACCATCACCATGAAATCCTGAATGTCGACCCGACGACCCGCATGCGCACCACCCCCAAAAATTTGAATTTCCGGGAGCGGAATCGAAGGTGTGGTTGCGTAGCGCTCAGCAACATATTGCCAAAGCGGTCGTCGACTGACCGATGCCGCCGCATGTAAAACGGCCAACGATGTCGCGACCGTGGCATTTCCTCCAAGCCTTACTTTGAGAGGCGTGCCATCGAGAGCAACGAGACGGGCATCGATGCCCGCCTGATCGCTCACGTCCATGCCGATTAATGCAGCTTGAATAAGCTCATGCACACCGCGAATCGCCTGCTGCACGTCCTTCCCAGCCAGCCGCTCACCGCCGTCTCGAAGGTCGATCGCTTCCCGTGTGCCTCTTGAAGCGCCCGCAGGCGCAATAGCACGACCGATGTGACCGTCGTCCGTTTTGACTTCGACCTCAATCGTCGGGAACCCTCGCGAGTCCCAAACCCGCATGGCTTGAATTTGCGTAATTCGGCTAGTGTTTTCGTTTTTGTTTTTGTTTTCGTTTTTGTTTTCGCTTGCGCTCACGTGATCACCTGAGAGTTTCCTGAAGTGCCGTAACTATGGGTTCGAGATGTTGCGGCGACTGCTTGATGAATCGGATGGCCAGGACTCGAATGAGCTGCTGCTGCTCTGGGTTCAAATATTCAGCGGGAGACTTTCCGTCAACTCTGGCGAGCAAAAGGGCAGGCAAGAGACGCGCCACTCGACCCTCAAGGCTTGGCGCGCTTTCCCAGTTGAGCCCGTCTTGATAGGCCTCCCAGAATTGTCCAACGAGGCCCACGTAGGCAGACGCCTGGGCAGGCCGGTGTACCGCTTTGAGCAAAAAATGATTCATGCAAAAAGCGATGTCGAAAGCCGGGTCACCCATTACCGCACATTCTGCATCAAGGAACACCGGCCCCTTCGCGCTGACCAAGATGTTTTTTGGGCTCACATCGCCATGAACTAAGGTGATTTGAGCCGCGTGAAATTCCTGCGCAATCTGGTACAACATATCGCGGATCGAAGGATGCTTGAGCGCCGTAAACTCAAGATAGGGCTCAAGCCTTAAGGCGTGAAAGCCCGCTTTGTCCTGAAAGTCCGCCGCAGGAAATGTTTTTGTGGCGGAAAGGGCGTGGATCTTGGCCAGAGACTGAGCCACCGCGCGCGCCGTCTCAGGCTCCACCTCACCGGCCAAGAGCGACGCTTTCCAGTTTTTGTACTGCGAGGGATCAAGGTATTCCATCGCAAAAGCACCCAAGGCCGTCGATTGTCCGTACAGTTTCGGAACCGCCTCGGGCAGAATTGTCGCAACCGAACTCAGCCAACGGTATTCGGTGGCGTTACGGTGCACCGGGGCCAACCATTGCGCCACCACTTTCAATTGCGGCAAGGCCCCCTTAATGCATATTTTTCGATCCAGCAGGGTCACCACGGCGATATCTGAAGACACGCCTCCTACGAGTGCCTGAATCGACACGATGTCTTCGGGCCGACCCAAACCCAACTCCGCCACCAAGGCCCGACACTGTGATTCGAAATCTATGTCCGCACCCAAACCTTGATCCTTCTTTTTGCATGTGCATCTCACGAGGGAGCCACTCGTGGGCCAAGGGAATCTTAACGGATACGGTGAATGAGAATCTAAATGGATCTCGGCTTGTGCGACATGTGATTGTGGCAGCGCGGTTTTAAAGAAGGGATCAGAAGCCGTCTCAGTCTCATAGGCCGTTGGACAAGGCTGCGTCTTGACATGCAAGTAACTACCTGCATATAATGCATCACACTTACTTTCAATGGGGTGGGGGCGTCGTGGTCAATATTTTGCATAAAGTCGGAATCAAGGGCGCATCCTCGAATGCTGTCTATAGCGCCTTAAGCATCGTCGACGGATTGTCGGTCTCGAAGACGGCAAGGGCTCATCCGCGCCCGATGACCTCAAACTCGACCGTTGGGAGTAGCGGATCGTGAACGCGCGCTCTCCCTTTCGAGCCTTGGCTCATAAAGCGGCGTAATTGGACGTCGACAAAGTCTTCAAAGCCCTAGCCGATCCAGGGCGCAGAAATTTGCTTGATCAACTACACATCG
>JANLRI010000606.1:0-4620 GCA_031361565.1 Betaproteobacteria bacterium
CTTTCCACCTTGATCACGTCAGCACCCTGCTGAGCCAAAAGCATGGCGCAGTAAGGGCCGGCAATACCTTGGCTGAGGTCAATCACTTTTAGCTTGGCGAACGGCGCGTCGTAACTCATCAATCGTCCCAAAAATGGTGAATTCAAAATAATGCTGATGGTATGCCGCGCGCAGCGTTTGAAATCAACAGGTACGATCAGAACGGAACCCCGTCTCACCACTCTTAAGGAATCACCATGCACCTGAACGCGCCGAGAATTGCACCCGTGGAGGAAGTTCAATGGACCCCGGAGCAAGCCGAGCTGGCCGCACCGATGGTGAGCAGGGGCACCATGCTCAATATTTTCAAAACCCTGCTCAATCACCCCGACGCCATGCGCGGCTTTATGGGTTGGGGAAGTTATGTGTTGAGTAAAAAAAACACCTTGCCTAGCCGCGAACGCGAAATTGTCGTCCTCCGGACCGGCTTTTTATGCGGCTCAGGCTATGAATGGACCCAGCATGTCCCGATTGGTCAGCGCGCCGGTTTGAGCGACGCTGAGATCGTCGCCATTAAGCAAGGTGCTGACGCGTCAGGTTGGAGCGCCGCCGACGCGGCTCTGATCCGCGCCAGCGACGAACTGCATGCCCGTCAATTTGTGAGCGACTCCACCTGGAAGGCGTTGAAGACCCACTTCAGCGACCAGCAGTGCATGGATGTTGTGTTTACCGCAGGGCAGTACACCCAGGTGTCGATGTTGCTGAATACTTTCGGGGTTCAGCTTGATGAAGGGCAGGTGCTGGACCCGCAACTTCGGGGTTGAGATACTGCTCATTTGAAGGGCACGTGAAGCGCAAATCGTAATTTTACGCTTCACACAATGAAGCGTATTACTATAAAATACGCTTCATGACCTCCCGAAAACGCACTCTTCTATTAGCTTCTAAAGCATTTTATACCGCTCGTAGCAGAGCCTATATTTGGCAGTCGCCTGATTGGCCTAGGCTTCACGTCGACATGGTTTCACTAGGCCCAGTACTTTCAAAAGCGCGCAGTTCTCAGGGTCAATTATTGGGCCTGTTGACCTCGTTGAATCTCCTCGATCAATCGGGCGTTCAATTAGAAGGCTGGGTCAAGGAGGCTCAATCAACCGCGCACATTGAAGGTGAGGTGCTGCAACTGAACTCTGTACGGGCCTCAGTGGCGCGGCGCTTAGGGTTGTCCTCATCGCCGAACCGGCAAGACATTGCTACTGAGGGCATGCTGGACATTTTGCAGTCGGCCGTAACCCATGTGCAAGAAGGCAAGCGGGTTACGCCCTCCGTATTACACGCCTGGCATTCGTCTTTATTTCCGATGGAGCGTAGCGGCATGCGTCGAATCGTTGTCGGCAAGTATCGTAGCCACGTCGAACCTATGCAGATCGTTACGCCTAGTTTGGGTGGGAATGATATTGTGCATTTCCAGGCACCTTCATCAAAGGAGGTTGCCGCTCAAATGACTGAATTGCTATCCTGGTTTGACCAGAGCCGCACTCCTTCCTGGCCCACCGACGGGCTCGTGCGAGCAGCGATAGCTCATCTGTGGTTTGAAGTGATTCACCCTTACGAAGACGGCAATGGCCGACTCGGGCGGGCGCTGGCTGAATTGGCACTTTTCCAAGACTGGCAGCAAGTGTTTGGAACCCCGAAAGTGCAGCGTCTATTTAGCCTGTCACAGCAATTATGGTTAGATCGCAAGGGCTATTATGATCAGCTTCAAGTAGCGACGGGCCAGGCAAAACTGGACGTGACCGATTGGGTCCTTTGGTTTGTAGGCTGCGTGACGATGGCCATTGAAGCCGCCATAAATCACGTTAACGTTGCCGTCGAGAAGAATCAATTCTGGCAGAAAGTTATGCTCGCACATCCCGCCCTTAGCTCTGCGCAGCGCAAAGTACTCAACAAATTGTATGACACGCCAGATGGATTCAAGAATGGCCTATCCACCGACGTTTATACCACCATTGCTACTTGCTCCCGAGCCACGGCCTATCGCGACCTAACTCAATTGCTCGCCCTTGGGTTGCTCACGCAATCAGGCGTGGGACGGGGGACTCGTTACAGGTTGATCAAAAATACCGAAAAGGCGATGCTTAGAGCTGTACATGATCGGTAGAAGGCATCTATTTGCGACGCAAAGCAAGATGCCCGACGGGCGTAAAGCAAAAAAACATCCATAGTGCTGATGTACCTCGGAGTTCCATTATCCTTGCCTTTCTAAACTGAGTTTCCGTCAGGATTTCAGGCGGCTTACGCTTAGCTTTTAATGAGTAGACTCCATTTCGGGACAAAAATCTTAATCTTGGCTTGACCCGCAAGCGTAAATTCAAGACCAGACAAGGCAACTGACATTGGGAATTGAGTCCGACTCATTTAGTGACTTCGCATTCCTGCCCCCTAAATGAACTAGCCGAATGTCGTTGGCAATGTCGATTTCCCAATGGCGAGCCGGGCCAGCTGGATAGAATTTATGAGTATCTATCGCCACGAATTGGTGCCAGTCTTCTGTGCCATTTCCGCACGTCTAAACGCGAAGGGCTTTAAACTGGTTTGCATTTTGAAGTATCCTTAATTTGATTCACAGCGTAATCTGACCATAGCACCCATTTTCGGCAAATCGTTTCGTTGTACCGGAGCCTTGTCATCGAGAGGGGTTCAACAAGAGTGCCTGCGGAGCAAGTCGACCGCGAGACCCAAGACGTAAAATTCGAAAACACGTAAAGCCATCTCATTTTTGAGCTTTCACGAAATTCTCGACCACCTTCTGATACCCCATCTTCTGAACAACTCTTCCAGTCGTATCCAAGTCCACACCGCTATTCACCCCAAGGCTAATCTCAATCACCTTTCGGTTCTTCGCCCACTGCTCAAACGCCTTAAGTAGTCGCACCGCAAAACCGCCCATACGTGCCTCTGGCAAAACGTCGTAATGCATCACACTTGCCGTCCATTCATCAGAGAAGATTTGTTGCTCGACGAGCCCAATTAATCCGCCAGCGATTTTCCCTTGACTGTCTTCTGCAACCGGGAACACATATTTTTTTTAACCCTTATTCATCAGATCGGCAAAAGCTTGGGCCTTCTTTTGCGCGTTAAACGGCTGGCTCCTAAAGCGTGTCACCGCGTGCATGCAAGCGCCTAGCTCCACTAACGCCGGAAGGGCGTTGGGTTCTGCGAAACGAATGGGCAACTCGGGCTCCTGCTTCGCGACTTAACGCAATACCGGATGCACGGTCAGTTGCCCATTGGTATTGAATTCCAGTTCGCCATTGGCTTTAACGTCTGTCGCCATTGTCTATCTCCATAACTATTTATTTGAAATTCCGTAGTGCGCGGGGTTTGCCCAATCCCTCACTTCTAAAGCTAAAAAAAACAAGAGTAGGGCCAATATTAGGAGAAAAACGAGTAACGTAATACCAACTGTTTTCCATTCCTTCAGCAGTCTTTGCTTACGGTAAATAGTCCGACAATAAAGAGCCCAAAAATAGGAATACGAGCCGACTAACAACAATTCCCGGCCGCTTACAAAGTCCCAGTTAAGGTTCCAATCTAGTCCTAGTCGGCTCCAATCCTCGAAGAGAAACTTCGCAATCCAAAAGGCCGAACCGGCGAACAATACGAATAAGTTAGTTGCGATAGCTTTATTCATTTTCTTCTAAAATTGACAGGTGTATACCTGCACTCTTCAGCGGTCTACCGCTCTCTCGCGGCCTCGGATCGCACCTTAAGCACCGGACTCAAGAGGTATTCGAGCACGGTTCGCTTTCCTTGATGGATTTCCGCCGAGACGAGCATGCCTGGGCTCATGTTCAACGGCTCACCACTCGGAGAAGTCAGGCGCTGCGCGTCCAGACTCACCAACGCACGATAGGTGAGCTGAGGTTGCTGAGGTTGCGCCTGTTTAGGATCGGAAGAATCAGCGCTCAAGTGTGTCACTTTACCCTCAAGCAGTCCGTACTTCTGGAAAGGATACGCCGCAATCTTGATGAATGCTTTTTGACCCACCGACACAAAACCCACGTCTTCATTGGACAGCAGTACTTCCGCCTGTACCGGTTCCTCCCGAGGCACAATATTCATCAGCAGCGCACCCGCTTGAACAACCGCACCGCGAGTCGTCACGGCCAAGTCCTTCACCACACCGTCGGTAGGGGCCGTGATATCTAACAGGCCACTCTTAATCGTCGATTTGTCCAGCTCTTGCGCGCTCTTATTCAGAAGCGTCACCGTTTCGATGCGCTCATTTTCAAGCTGAGTCGTGTAGCTTGATTTGATCGACGCCAGTTTTCTCTCGCTGCCAGTGATGACGGCGCGCAGGCTCTCAATCGTCGACTCGTGAGCACGTAGGTCTTGTTCGCGCTCCACGTACTCGCGCTTTTTCTCATTGGCAGCCAAATCCCCTACATATCCTTCTTTGAGAAGCTTTTCATAGGCATCCGCACTCTGCTTGTAGCTTGGCAAGGTCTGTCGAAGCTTGGAGAGCACTTGTTCAGCGCTCGCCAATTCGGCCTTCGCTTTCTTCAATGCCTCACTCTCTTGCGCAATGGCATCTTGGTAGGATTGGCGTCGGGATCTGAACTGCGTCTCGACCTGCGCCGC
>JANLRI010000617.1:0-7186 GCA_031361565.1 Betaproteobacteria bacterium
GACGTGATCAAGGTGGAAAGCCCTGGCGACGGCGACTGGAGTCGAGGTCTGGGTGCGCGCTACGGCGATCACACGGCCTTCTCTATTGTTGGGAATCTCGGCAAGCGCTCCATCGCCATTGATTTAAAGCAGGACGAGGGCAAAGCCGTGCTGTGGCGCTTAATCGTGGGCGCGGACGTGTTCATTGAAGGCTTTCGTCCTGGGGTCATTCAAAGACTTGGTTTTGGCTTTGAGGCGGTCTCAGCCCGAGAGCCCAAGCTGCTTTACCTCGCCATTTCAGGCTTTGGGCAAACCGGCCCTCTCGCTGAGCGCCCAGCCATGGACCCCGTGCTTCAGGCCTTCACTGGGCTCACGGGCGAAAACCACGGCGATGATGGCATTCCGCACCGGGTTCCCGTGATTCCTGTGGATATGGTGACGTCACTGTACGCGTTTCAGGCTTTGTCGTCGGCGCTCTATGCCCGTCGGGACGAAAGCAAGGGCCGCTACCTCGATGCCAGCTTGTTGCAAGGCGCGGCAGGCCTGCAGGCGATCCGCATGATGTCCGCCTATCTCGAAGGGGGGACGGTGCGCCCAGGGGGTGTACCCGCAGGGATTTTTAAAACTGCAGATGGCTGGATGTCGATCACCGCGATTCGCCAAAATGAGTGGTTGGCTTTGTGTCAAGCGCTCGAACAAACTGCGCTCATTGAAGACCCGAGATTTGTCACGCTCAAAGCACGCTTCGAGCATGAGGCGGTATTGATGGACCTCTTGCGAACGGTCATCGCGTCGCAATCAAGCACCGAGCTTGCGAAGCGCTTAAGCAAGGCCGACGTCATGCACGAGCGGGTCAACCGTTATGCGGATTTTCTCAAGGAACCTCATGTGGTGCAAACCCAGGCCGTTGCGTGGCTCAGCCAGCCCGATGTTTCTCAGCCCGTGCCGCTGGGCAACCTTCCCGGGATGGCGCCCTTTAGAGACGGTACGCCGCTGGCGACTGCACCACGGGTGGGTCATCACACCGAGGCTATTCTTCTGGAGCATGGTTTTGCGGCGAGTGAGATTGCCGATCTTGCGACCCGCAAAGTGATCGAACTTGCATAATGGGCCTATCATTTGGTTTGTAATGAGTCACCTTCAAATCAGCCGGAGTCGATCTTGTCCGAAACCTCTGAATCTCCTCGCATCGAACCTCGAGACTTAAGCGATTTTCGCAGCGATACCCGCGCTTGGCTGCTCGCGAACTGCCCGCCCGATATGCGTACGCCCATGAGTAGTGAAGATGACACTTGTTGGGGAGGACGAAAAGCAGTGTTTTCATCCGAGGGGCAAAAGCTCTGGCTGGAGCGCATGGGCGCTCGCGGCTGGACCGTCCCCACCTGGCCGCACGAATACGGCGGCGGTGGCTTGAGCCCTGCGCAGGCCAAAGTATTGGCGCAAGAAATGCGCGCCCTGGGCTGTAGATCGCCTCTGGCTAGCTTTGGTATCTGGATGCTCGGACCGGCCCTGCTCAAGTTTGGCACCGAAGCGCAAAAACGCGAGCACATGCCAAAAATCGCGCGCGGAGTAATCCGTTGGTGCCAAGGATATTCCGAGCCTAATGCAGGCTCCGATCTTGCTGCACTGCAAACCAAGGCCGAGGATCGTGGCGACCACTATCTGGTCAACGGACAAAAAATCTGGACTTCGTACGCCGATAAGGCCGACTGGATATTTTGTCTGGTCCGTACCGATTTTGCGGCCAAGAAGCACACCGGTATCAGCTTTGTGCTGTTCGATATGGCCAGCCCAGGAGTCACCACTAAGCCGATTCGGCTAATCTCTGGAGCCTCGCCGTTTTGCGAAACCTTCTTCGAGAATGTGCGCGTCGAGAAACATAACCTGGTGGGGGTGCCGGGTGGCGGCTGGGATGTTGCTAAATATTTGCTCACTCATGAACGAGAGATGATCAGTGGCATCGGTGATCGAGGCGTGAGCCGCCCCTTGGGGCAAGTGCTGGCCGACAAGGTGGGCCGCGATGAGCAGGGCCGTCTGGCCGATCCGATGCTACGCGCTCAGGTGGCGGAGTTTGAAGTGGATGAGGCCGCGTTTCGTTTGATGATGGAGCGTTTCGGTGAGCTGGCCAAGGCGGGCACGGCGCATCCAGCGTATTCCTCCGCACTCAAGTATTACGGCGCAGAGTTGAACAAACGGCGCCATGAACTCTTGATGAGTGCGGGTGGCAGCGAGGCTCTTGAATGGGACAGCGAGCGCTCGAGCCAAGGCGCAGCGGTACGAACCTGGCTTCGCACCAAGGGCAATTCGATTGAAGGTGGTACGAGCGAGGTACAGCTCGGTGTCATCAGCAAACGAATTCTTGAAATGCCTGGCGCTTGATGACGGAACCACGATGGCACTGATACTGAACGAAGAACAAGGCATGCTGCGCGACAGCGCGGCACAATTTCTGGCAAAAAATGCCACAGTTGCCCATTTACGAAAGTTGCGCGACACGAAGGATGCGGACGGCTTCTCGCGCCCGGTCTGGAAACAATTCAATGAAATGGGCTTTACCGGTATGCTGGTCCCCGAAGCGCAAGGTGGGCTTGGTTTGGGATTTGTTGAGATGGGCGCGTTGATGGAGCAAGTCGGGCATCACTTGAGCGCCTCACCGTTTCTCGCCAGTAGCGTATTGGCAGTGACTGCACTTCGGCAGTTGGGGACGGTGGCGCAACAGGCCGAATGGTTGCCACGGCTGGCCTCAGGCCAAGCAATCGCGACTTTGGCGATTGATGAGGCCAGTAAACATCAGCCGCAGCATATTGAAGTGACCGCACGGAGGACCAGTTCCGGCTGGCAGTTGGACGGTCAAAAGACCTTCGTGTTGGAGGGTCATAGCGCCGATCTTTTGATTGTTGTTGCGCGTACCTCGCCGGATGCGCTCGGCCTCTTTCTCCTGCCTAGCAAGCTTAAGGAGCCGGTATCGCATGGCCTCAAGATTGAACGGGTGAGCCTGGTTGATTCTCGGCCGGTGGCGCGGGTGACCCTGCAATCTGTGGTGCTTGGGGCCGATGCCCAGCTCGGTGGCGAGGCGGCCGGTGATGCGAGCCTGGCTGTACGACATATTCTTGACGCTGGCCGCGCCGCCTGTGCCGCAGAACTTTTAGGCATTGCCGATGAAGTTTTTCAACGAACCGTCAAATACCTGAAAGAGCGCCAGCAATTTGGGCGCCGGATAGGCGAATTTCAAGCGCTTCAGCATCGTGCTGCGACTCTTTTCTGCGATATTGAGTTGGCCCGCGCGGCGGTGATGAAAGCCCTGCAGAGCTTGGATACCGACCCGACCAAGGCTAGCCTATTTGTGGCGATCGCGAAAGCACGTGCGGGCACGAGTGCCACGCTCGCCGTCCAGGAAGCTGTGCAAATGCATGGCGGCATGGGCATGACCGACGAATTTGAAATCGGGTTTTTCATGAAACGTGCGAGAGTTTTGCAAGAGCTGTTGGGTGATGCAAACTATCATCAGGATCAACTGGCCAGAGTACGGAATTACTGAATGGCACTGAAGAGTTTTTGCCGATTTTCCTACATCGAGAGTTCACCCGATCCTACAGAGAATAAGTATACTTAGGACGCTTGCTGCGTTAATGTGTACGAAAGACTTTTTAGACATCGTTTGTTCTAAAAGCTGCGCTATCGCCACTTCGATACCGATACATGGTTGAAGCGCCGCGCCTTGGTTGCAAAAATATTGATGTTGTTGTCATCTCCCTTTGCGCTGTAGCGTTACAAGTAATATGAGAGTCAACTTTCAAATGAGCTCTTCCCGCACCAAGACGGCCCATCGCCTTGGGCATGCTTTGTGCGTGTACTTGGGTGGGTCTATGGCGGCGCTTGTGTTGCCACTGAGTAACACCTTGTCGACCAATCATCGTTACGTCTCTCACGTTCGTCTGAATGGCTTTCAACCTCAGCCTTTGAGCATGAGACCGTGTAGCTAACTTATCGTTTTCTGTCTTGTAAGTTTTGTTGGGGGATTTACCATGAGTTTCTTTGATTCTTATCGTAAGGCTTACGCCAAAGGGCGCGACGAAGAGCTTTCGCTGCTTGACTATTTGCAGCTTTGCAAAACCGAACCGCTTGCTTACGCAACGGCCGCTGAGCGCATGTTAGCCGCGATCGGAGAGCCGGAGATCGTCGATACGCGAACTGATGTTCGCTTGTCCCGTTTGTTCTCCAACCGAACCATCCGACGCTATCCGGCATTTCTTGAGTTTTACGGCATGGAAGATGCCATAGCTCAAATCGTCGCTTACTTTAAACATGCCGCCCAAGGCTTGGAAGAACGAAAGCAGGTTCTGTATTTGTTGGGCCCAGTCGGCGGAGGCAAGTCTTCAATCGCTGAACGACTGAAGCTACTTATGGAGGCGTTCCCGATTTATGCGCTCAAGGGCTCGCCGGTGAACGAATCCCCGTTGGGGCTTTTCAATTCGGAACGTGACGGCGCAGCGCTTGAAGCCGAATATGGCATTCCTACCCGCTATCTGAACACCATCATGAGCCCCTGGGCCGTGAAGCGCTTGAAAGAGTTTGACGGCGACATTACCCAGTTCAAGGTCGTGCGTATTCAACCGTCAGTGCTCAAGCAGGTGGCTATCTCCAAAACTGAACCGGGCGACGAAAATAACCAGGACATTTCCACGCTGGTCGGAAAAGTGGATATCCGCAAGCTTGAATCACTCTCGCAAGACGATCCCGATGCCTATAGCTATTCCGGTGGTCTGTGTCTTTCCAATCAAGGGCTGCTTGAATTCGTCGAGATGTTCAAAGCGCCCATTAAAATGTTGCATCCCTTGCTCACCGCGACGCAAGAAGGTAATTTCAAAGGAACCGAAGGGTTTTCGGCCATACCCTTTCAAGGCCTTATTCTGGCTCACTCGAACGAGAGCGAATGGACGACTTTTCGCAACAACCGCAACAATGAGGCCTTCCTAGATCGGGTTTACATTGTCAAGGTGCCCTATTGTCTTCAGGTCTCCGAAGAAGTACGGATCTACCGTAAGCTCTTAAAGCATAGCTCGCTTTCACTGGCACCTTGTGCACCTGGCACGCTCGAAATGATGGCGCAGTTCGCTATTTTAACGCGCGTCAAAGACCCGGAGAATTCAAGTATCTTTTCCAAGATGCGGGTTTACGATGGAGAGAACCTGAAAGACGTCGAGCCCAATGCCAAAACTTATCAAGAATATCGCGATTATGCAGGTATCGATGAAGGCATGACCGGCATTTCCACAAGGTTTTCTTACAAGGTATTGTCCTCGGTCTTTAACTACGACCAAACCGAGATTGCTGCTAACCCTGTCCATTTGATGTACGTGCTTGAGCAGCGCTTGTTACGCGAGCAATTGCCTGACGAAACTCAACGGCGTTATGTCGAGTTCATTAAAGCTTACTTGGCACCGCGGTACGCAGAATTCATTGGTAAAGAAATTCAAACCGCGTATCTCGAGTCCTACTCGGAGTATGGGCAGAACATTTTTGATCGCTACGTGACCTATGCGGATTACTGGATACAGGATGAAGACTACCGTGACCAGGAAACCGGTGAGAGTTTTGATCGTGCGCAACTCAATGCCGAGCTCGAGAAGATTGAGAAACCCGCAGGAATCGCCAATCCCAAAGACTTCCGTAACGAAATTGTGAACTTCGTGCTGCGGGCTCGCGCCAATCATGGCGGTAAAAACCCGAGCTGGACGAGTTACGAAAAATTGCGCGAGGTGATTGAGAAGAAAATGTTCTCGAATACCGAGGAATTATTGCCCGTGATTTCCTTCAATGCGAAAGCCTCGGTTGAAGATAAGCGCAAGCATGAAAGTTTTGTAGCCAGAATGGTCGAAAAAGGGTATACAGAGAAGCAAGTCCGACTGTTGTGTGAGTGGTATTTACGAGTTCGCAAGTCTCAATAAGCTAGCGAGGTGCCATGTCAGTAGTCATCGACCGACGCCTGAATGACCGCAACAAGAGCGCGGTCAATCGCGAACGTTTTATGCGCCGTTACAAGACGCACATTCAACGTGCCGTAGGAGATATGGTAGCCGAGCGCTCCATCAAAGAGATGGAGCGTGGCGGAACCGTCAAAATCCCGACGAAGGACATCACTGAGCCGTCATTTCGACACGGCAAGGGTGGTGATCACGAAACGATCCATCCGGGCAATCGCAAGTTCCAAAAAGGCGATCAGATTGAACGACCCAAGGGCGGCCAAGGACAGGGTGACGGTGACGAGGGCGGCAATGGCGACGGGGAGGACGGTTTTAGCTTCGCCCTGTCTAGAGAAGAATTCATGGCGATTTTTTTCGATGATCTTGCGCTTCCCAATTTGATCCGTACCAGTGTTGGCGATATTGCTGAGTACAAGCTTCAGCGTGCTGGTTATACCCATTCGGGCGCGCCGACCAATATGTCAATACCGCGCTCCCTGCGCCAAGCCTTGGGTCGGCGCATCGCGCTCACCGGTAGTCTTAAACGAAGATTGTCCGAGCTGGAGGTTCGTGAGCCCGACACTTTGAGCACCCTTGAGCAAGAAGACCTCACTTTAGAGACGCTTGATCTAAAGAGACGGATCAAACGAGTACCTTTTCTCGACGACATTGATTTGCGTTATCGCCATCGGGTGAAAGTTGCTGTGCCTCGCAGCCAGGCGGTCATGTTCTGCTTGATGGATGTGTCTGGGTCGATGGACGAGGACAAGAAGGATCTCGCCAAGCGCTTCTTCACTCTTCTCTATATGTTCTTGAGTCGTAAGTATGAAAAAGTGGCGGTGGTTTTCGTGCGCCACACCGATGACGCCGAGGAGGTTGATGAGGAGAGTTTCTTCCATGATCCGAAATCGGGCGGAACGGTCGTGCTTTCGGCCTTGCATTTGATGGGCAAGATCGTGGCGGAACGCTTCCCCCATGAGCAGTGGAATATCTACGGCGCCCAGGCCTCGGATGGTGATGCCTTTGGGGCCGATCCAGAAAAGAGCCGAATTTACCTTGAAGACGAACTCATGCCAAAGGTGCGGCATTTTGCATACGTTGAAATAGGGACTGCCCACTCTCGCTTGTCGACTTTAGCCGCAGCCTATAGTCGCATCGCGAGCCCTCAGTTCGATATGGCTGAAGTTCAAGAGCGGTCCGACATCTACCCGGTGTTTCGAAAACTATTTAGCAAGAAGGCAGCG
>JANLRI010000621.1:0-3010 GCA_031361565.1 Betaproteobacteria bacterium
AGACCTTCACCGTGCCGATGAATGATGTTGATCGGGCGATCACTGATAGTGAAGAGGACGGATTCGTCAAGATTCACGTCAAAACGGGCAGTGATCGGATCCTTGGGGCCACCATTGTTGCGCGTCACGCCGGTGAAATGATCAACGAAATTTCGCTCGCCATGGTGGCCAACGTCGGGCTGCGAACCTTGGCCCGGGTGATCCACTCTTATCCAACGCAAGCGAGCGCGATTCGGCTGGCGGCCGACGCCTACAACCGCACGCGCTTGACACCGAGACTTAGGCGCCTAAGCACACATTGGCTCAACTGGACTCGCTAAGTGCAACCTATGAAGGAGCATAAAATGAAGCTATTGCGGGGACAAACCGCCTTGGTCACAGGCGCCGACTCGGGCATTGGCGCTGCCGTGGCACGCGCTTACGCCACGGCGGGTGCGGTCGTCGGAATCAATTACCACAGCGGACCGGAAAAGGCGGAGGCGATTGCCGACGATATTGCACGCCACGGGGGGCAGGCCGTTTTATGCCACGCCGATGTCTCAATAGAGGCTGAGGTACAGGCAATGTTCAGGCATTTCGTCTCGCGTTGTGGCCGCATTGACATCGTGGTGTCGAATGCCGGCGTGCAACGCGATTCGTCGATTACCGGGATGACGCTTGGGCAATGGCGCACGGTCCTCGACACCAACCTCACCGGGGCGTTTTTATGCGCACGTGAAGCCATCGGTCAGTTTGTCACGCAGAACCGGATGACGACCTCGCGAGCCATCGGCAAGATTATCTTCATGAGCTCAGTCCATCAACTCATCCCCTGGTCACGGCATATGAATTATGCGGCTTCCAAAGGTGGGCTGATGCTACTGATGCAAAGTTTGGCGCAAGAGGTTGCGCGGAAACAGATTCGAGTGAACAGCATCGCGCCCGGCGCTATTAAGACACCGATCAACGAAGAAGTGTGGTCCGATCCGATCCAGATGGATAAGTTGCTGACCCTCATTCCCTACGGCCGGATCGGCACCCCTGAAGACGTTGCCAAGGCGGCCGTCTGGCTCGCCTCGGACGAGTCGGACTATGTCAACGGCACTACGTTGTTCGTCGACGGCGGCATGACGCTTTATCCAGGTTTCAGTGACAATGGTTGAAGTACGCGACGGCTTAGGAACGTACTCTCACGATGCGAACTGTCGGACCTCAAGCGACGCGGATTAAGCTAGAGGTCATTTTCAACCACAGGCTCAGATTCCTCGCAAAGCGGGAGATCGGGTGAAGACGGATAGTCGCGACAGTCTGAAGGGAGCGTTAAAAGGCTTGGGGTTTCAAGCCACTGTCCGAACAAATCCTTCAAACAGGAGTCCCGTATAAGTCTAAAGCGACGCTGCGAAATGCTAGGCCTAACGGGAATGTTCGGCAATCCCCAAAGTTTTTAACGCTCCCGTGTTTAGTTGACAACACCCTAAATTACATTGGCGCCAACAATCGCCGCCATTTGCATCATGTCAACAGTTTCGCCGACTTTAATACCAGTCAGGTCAGTCACCTTACCCGACTTGCTTGTCGAACTTGTATTTCTAAAAATTGGCAGTAATTTGGCATCGGTCACAATGAACTTGCCTGCATTTTCGGGCTTGCCATTTACAGATTTAGTTTGCAACTGGTTCGCCTTAATGTAGTCCCAAATCTTCTTGGTGATTTCAGTCCGTGGGAGTTCATTCGCACCGACCAAGGCTGCTAGTTCACTTTTCATTTTCACTGGGGTACTTAAACCTTTAGCTTCAGCCATTTCGAGTTCCTGGTTAGGTATGTTTTCGTAGAGCATCTTCCTACACTAGCGTGTGTCGAACCCTAGTCGCTTTTGTTTGAGGCTAGTTAAGGGGAAGGGGCGAATCAGACGCAGTATCGCGGGTGAGTTGCTGGGACTACTCGGCCGCCCAATGCTCGAGCACGGAGTAGTCGCCGAGATTCAACGAATCATAACAAACAAAAGTATATCTAGCGGAAAGCGCCCATAGTGGCGCGGATCAAACATGCGGGGCGCTCCACTCCAGCGCGCCCGCGGAATCGAATATCCACCCCCTGTGAATCACCAGAGGTGCAAACTGCAACCAATGTTTTGGACTGCTGATGGCGCCCTCCAGCCACACTTATCGTGAACTTTCTAAAATATCACCAACAACAGGGAGGTTCTGTTCGCTAGCGCTCGAAATCTCGAATAGAAGTTCGTGGCGCCCAGTGCAATCGGTACCAGTGGCAAGGCTCGCTTGAGTAATAAACTTTCCGACGGCTTTGATCGCGGTCTCATTTTGATCAACTGACCCGTAGCTTCTCGTCAAATCGAAGGCATAACCAGCGGCGCTTGGTCCGATGAGTGTGCCGAAGGCAACACTGGTGTAAAGAACCCCGATTCGTGACGGGCGCTGAGCGTCGTCCGACCCGATCAGCAAATCCGCCGAGTGCGAACCGGCCAGCGGTACTGCCTATTCCCAGTGCCCCTAAAAGGAGTGCTGCGCTTGTCAATGAGATACCGTGATCGCGCGCGTAGGGCACCAAATGAACGAAGGGCACAAACACGCCAAAACCGCAGATCAGGCAGGCGCCGTAGAGCTTGAGGAAGTCCTTTGTGCGCACGGCTTGTGCAACGCTTTGTCCTTCTAGGGCGACGCTATTTGCCGTTGGCTCTCCTGTAATCCCATCCGGCTGCAGACCTCGCGTAGACGGGTCACGATCAATCACCAAGGACATCCCGCCGCCAATGACGATCGCGATAATGGCGAGTACGCGATGCTTGGCCTCGCGTTGCACCGAATTCAGCTTGCAAAAAGGGAAGGAAGGAACTGAAGGTGTAAGCGCAACCAAAGCCGACGAAAGTCACGGCAAATGCCCCCGGCTCTTTCGGGCAAACGAAACGCTAGGGGTCGGATTGTCAAATTGAATTGTCAGATCGGATTGTCGGGCTGTCAGAGATAAATAGAACTGTCCGGTTTTAGAATAAGTAATCTGTCCGCTTTTGTTA
>JANLRI010000425.1:0-13140 GCA_031361565.1 Betaproteobacteria bacterium
ACACCAGGCCAAGTCGTCCCGACAGCTCCTTCATCTGCTGTGACAGCGCAGAAGACGTGATGTGCAATTGCTGCGCAGCCCGGGCGAACGAACCCGCACGGGACAGCGCGATCAGTCCGCGCAGCAACCGGAGATCAATAGCGTCAAGATTCATTAGCGGTTCTTACTTAATACATAAGGAAATAGCAGTTTACTTAACCTTTCCGCTTGCGTACATTGGCCTCTCACGTATTCTTGGAGGAGCTCTTTCGATGCGTTCACTTTTCTCTGCGGTGCTTTCGGGCTTCGTGGCATCGGGCAGTTTGCTCGCACTCAGCTTTTCCCCGCTGGCCAATGCTCAAGGCCAGCTTTCCGGCTACCCCAGCAAACCGCTGCGCTTGGTCGTCCCCTTCCCCCCGGGCGGCCCCACCGACATCGTCGCGCGGCCTCTGGCACAAATGCTCGGCGAGCGAATGAGCCAACAAGTGGTCGTCGACAACAAGGGCGGTGCGGGCGGCAGCATCGGTGCAGACCTCGTGGCGCGGGCTCCCTCAGACGGCCACACACTCCTGATGGCCACCGTGGGCACGCATGCGATCAATGGCAGCCTGTACAAACGACTGACCTATGATGCGGTCCGCGATTTCACGCCGATAGCGCTGGTGGCAAGCGCCCCGGTCGTCATCGTCTTACCTGCCGACTCTCTCATCAGGACGCTTGCCGACTACATCGACCAGGCACGCAAGAAGCCCGACTCCGTGCAATATGGCAGCGCCGGCAACGGCACACCTGGTCACCTGACAGGTGCCTTATTCGAGGCTGCTGCCCAGGTTCAGCTCAGGCACATTCCGTACAAGGGCAGCTCACAAGCCGTCACCGACTTGCTCGGCAACCAGATCAGTTCGATGTTTGACCCGGTGCAATCCGTCATTGCCCACATTCAGTCGGGCAAACTTCGCGCACTGGCCGTCACCAGCAAAACACGCTCGCCCGTGCTACCCAAGGTGCCCACCGTGGCCGAACTCGGCTACCCTCAGTTTGAATCTACCGCATGGTGGGCCGTATTCGCCCCTGGCAAACTGCCGGGTCCGATCGTGCGGCAACTGCGCTCAGACATTGAAAAAATCGCCGCCTCACCCGGCTTCGCTGAAAAACTCGGCAGCCTGGGCGTGGAGCCTAACACCAGCTTCAAGGAAAGCCTCGCCGATTTTCAGGCCCGTGAGATTGCCAAGTGGGCAAGGGCTGTAAGAAGTTCCGGCGCGACGGTGGACTGAGATCACAACAATTAGTATCAAACCAACAGAACAATCCATGAAACTCAACAGCGAAGAACTAGCCATGCTGGCTGGTGAATTTGGCAAGGTCCGGCAACAAGCTCTGCAACATCAAGTGCAGGTGGGCGAATTTTTTGGCGCCGCCGACATGGTGCCCGTTTCCCAAGCCCACATCATGGCCGACACGGAGAGCCTCGGCGAATCCGGAGTGCAATGGCTCGAAGCGCTCACCAAAAACCCGGGCAAGGAACGGGTAGTACGCATCCCGACCATCACCGACCCGCGCGGCACAGATTTCACCAAGGCAAAGCAGCTCGGCCAGACTGACAAGATGATCGAGCTTGAGCGCCGAGCCATTGCCGCCTTCGTGAAGATGGGCGTCACCATGACCGACACCTGCATTAATTACCAGACCATCATGGCGCCGGGCTTTCGCGAGCACGTGGCCTTTGGCGATACAGGCGTCGTCATTTACTCCAACTCCATTTGCGGCGCACGCTCCAACTTTGAAGGCGGCCCGTCGGCATTTGCTGCAGGGCTCACCGGTCGCACGCCGCGTTACGGCTATCACCTGGACGAACACCGCCGCGCCGACAAGCGCTTCAGTATTGACTGGATGCCGCAGTCCCTCAACGAATGGGGCGCGCTCGGCGGCTACATTGGTAAAAAGTCCGGTAACTACTGGTCGGTGCCCGTGCTTGAAGGCGTGCAAGGCAACCCGGGGTCGGATTCCCTCAAACACTTTGGCGCAGCAATGGCCAGCTTTGGCTCCACCGCTATGTTCCACATGCTTGGCGTCACCCCCGAGGCCATTCACCGGCGCGACCTCGAGCTGGACCACTTGCCGGTGCAGAAGATTTCGCGCGACGACATGCTGGCCCTCCAAGGGGGCTACCGGATCACAGAAGAAGTGGACGTGGTGGTGTTCTCGGCACCGCAACTGAGCCTGCTCGAGATGCGCTCCATCGCCGCACTGTGCGAGGGCAAGAAGTTCAAAATCCCGATGCTTGCCGTCACCAGTCCGCAAGTCAAACCCGACGCTGATCGGATGGGGTATACGGAGCTCATCGAGGCCGCTGGAGGCACCGTCTTTGCTGGCATGTGCTTTTACCAAAGCTACGCCCGCGAGATTGCCACCGCCAATGGCTGGAAACGCCTGGCCACAAACAGCGCCAAGATGGTCAACATTTTGGGGGGCTATGGCTACACTCCGATGCTCGCTTCGATGGAAGAATGCATTGACGCGGCCGTCACAGGGAGGCTGGCATGAGCACCCCAACACCCGTCATGTTCATACCCAAGCACCCGGTTTTCACTGCCCGCCACGCAATGGGCCAGGTCGTTGCGGGCGAGTGCCTGAGCGCCAACGATGGCTTCTCGGCACGTTACGATCTTGACCGGCTTTTAGGCACCTTTTCGCGTCCCGCCCACAAACTGTTCGGCCAGTCTTATCACGACAAGATTCTTGTGCTGGACACCGCCAAGGGGGGCGTGGCCAGTGCCTGGATGCTCTATGAAATGAAGTCGCGCAACCTGTGCCCCAAGGCCATCATCTTTAATACCGTGAACCCGATTCTTGCTCAGGGGGCGGCGCAAGCCGGCATCACCATGCTGGCGGGGTTTGACGTGGACATTACGGAGGCCATTGCCCATGGCGCACTGTTGCGGATTGATCCCGCGAGCAAAACAGTGACGGTGGTTGGCTGAGTTTCCAACAAGCACTGGGGCAGGACGCTCAGCTCTTCAATCCGCACTTCCCAGCCATTTACGGCAAATAGCGGGTGCCGTCACCGGCGCGGCGAATCGCCATCGAAAACGCCACAGCGCGCCCAAGTGCCACATTCGGGCGATCCACCACTTGGTAGAGCGTGAGGGCGATTGTGGTTCGGTGACCTTGACTTAGCGCTTCGGCTCAGCCGCCAACCCAAACTTTCATCTGCACTGCCTATTGTTAGATGGCGCCTACCAACGCAACACTATAGGCAAACCGGAGTTTGTTGAGCTCGCCGCACCGAGCGATGACGCCTTGCAAGTAGTGTTGAGACGAATCATCAGTTGAGCCGCGTCGTGCGCGCTCCCTGAAACCGAGCTTCCCGCTCAAGGCAAAAAAACTAACGAAGGGAGTGCGCCGAAAACGACCGCCACCGTGGCAATTGCGATGGCCCCCTGCGCGAATCGGTAGCTCCATTCCGGAAGGGCGCCATCGGCGTGCTGGACCTTCAAAATAACGCAATGCACGCCCACGGCCAGCAACGCGAGTGCAGTGGCCCCCCATGCCACCGCGTTGGCGGTCCGCTGTTGGCAGTTCGCTTGTGGCTTCGCGCAGCCGTGTGAGCCACGCCTGCGGCACATAGTTGGGCAACACAAGAAATCCGTCGCTGAAGAAAGACTTGCGCTCGGCATCGCTGAGCACATTCAGCGGGTGTTGCATCACATCATGCGGCTTCATTCTTGCTACAGTCCGAAAGCATCAGCGTCCGGCGCTTGCTGTGGTCCACGCACCAGGCGCCCTGGCAACTCGCCTGTTGGCTCGCCATCGCGGTAGACCACCGCGCCACTGACTACCGTCGCCCGATACCCGTCCGCCCGCTGCACCAAGCGCCGCCCACCGCCCGGAAGATCATAGGTCACCTGCGGAGGATGTAAGCACAGGCGATCAAAATCGATCACGTTCAGATCGGCCTTATAGCCTGCGGCAATTAGCCCTCGATCCATTAATCCCACGGTGCGCGCTGTGTCGTAGCTGAGCGCACGCACAATCCAGGGCAAGGGCAGCCGCTCGCCACGGCTGCGATTACGACCCCAATGCGTCAGCATGAACGTCGGTGCGCTGCCATCACAAATCGTGCCGCAGTGCGCGCCGCCATCGCCCAGCCCCAACACCGACGCTGGGTGTCGCATCATCGCCAAACAGGCGTCCAGCGAGCCGTGCGCATAGTTGGTGATAGCGTAGTAGAGCAGATTGCGGCCGTCGCGCTCCAGCATCAGATCGTAGGCCAGCTCATGCGGGCTGACGCCGCGCCGGGCGGCCTGGGCCGCGATGCTTTGTTCGGGCGAAGGTTCGTAGTTGGGCGGGTCACCGAGCAAAAACATGTTATTGAAGTCACGTACCATCGTACCCAATACGTTCGCTGGGTTCGTATCGATCGGTTCGGCCAGAATGCGGGCGCGAACCTGCGGCAAGCGCAACTGCGCGATCCGCTCATCGAACGGCAGCTCGGATAGGGCGCGATAGCCGTCGGCGCTATAGAACGGGTTCAGCGTCAGTTCATGGCCAAACATCAGTCCCACGGCGCGCCCCAAGACCTGGCCTTTGATCGGCAAGCCTAGTTCGTTGGCTGCAGCACACCAGTCGAGAATGTTGGCCCACGGAAACTCAGGAAAACCGGGTACGCCTTCGATCATCGTGAATGACAGCGGTCGACCCGAACATGCAACCAGTTCTCGCATGCTGGCAAACGCGGCTTGCGGCTGATCGAAGTCGACGATCATCTGCATCACACCTTTGCCGCAGTCCTTGAGCGCCATTGCCAGCGCAGTGAGTTCCTCGTCGGCAACTTGAAAGGTCGGCGCGGAACTGCCATCGCTGGATCGATGCAAGAAGGTGCGCGAGCTGGAGAAACCCATCGCGCCGGCCGCCATCGCTTCACGCACCAACGTGGCCATCTGTGCTAGCTCGGCCGCTGTTGCCGACTCTCGATTGGCGCCGCGCTGGCCCATCACAAAGATGCGCAAGGCCGCGTGAGGCAGATAGCCGCAGACATCCATGTCGTAGCGCCGCCCGGCCAGGAAATTCAGGTATTGCGGGTAGCTTTCCCACAGCCAGGGCACGCCGTCGGTGAGCACCGGGTTAGGAATATCTTCAACACCCTCCATCAAGCGTATCAAGAGATCGCGCTGATCGGCGCGACACGGCGCAAAGCCCACGCCACAGTTGCCGATGACGGCGCTGGTCACGCCATGAGAGGACGAAGGCGCCATACGGCTGTCCCAGGTGACTTGGCCGTCATAGTGAGTATGGATGTCAACGAAGCCCGGGGTCACCAGGCAGCCCTTGGCGTCGATCTCTTGGGTGCCTTTTGGGATGCCTTCTGCGATGCCATTTAGGGCGACTTTGCGAACTGCGGTGATACGGCCATTGCTGATTGCAACGTCGGCTTCAAAGGGCGCACCGCCGCTGCCGTCGATGACGGTGCCGTTGCGAATAACGAGGTCTGGTTGGTTGGGCATCGGCGGTAACTCGGACGTTGATTGAGGCACACGCGATCAGTGTATGCCGATCATTCCAGAAGTGATGGTCGATTGATGAAAAACTGAAAAGGAATCGACAAACTGATCCTGCCAATCTAATCCGGAGCTTAAGTAATACGGAGCTTTAGTATTGTGAACCGCAGCCAGCTATAAAGTTTTAACAACGGGGACAATCAAAACTTAGACCCATAACCGATCTTCGAGGCTTCAAAGAACATGCTTGCAAACATGGAACGCGCGCCGACAGCTAAACCCTCGCTACGACAATTCTGGTCCGACTTGGGCCCAGTTTATGCGGCCAACGGACTGATCGGATTTATTTTTGCTGCGACCGGTCCGGTGGCCATCGTGCTCTCGACCGGCACTCGTGGCGGGCTGGGTCAGGCCGAACTTGCGTCGTGGCTATTCGGATCGTTTTTTCTGAACGGACTCCTGACACTGGCCCTGAGTTGGCGTTGGCGCATGCCAATGGTGTTCTTTTGGACCATTCCTGGCACGGTGTTGGTTGGGCCTGCACTGACCCATTTATCGCATGCGCAAGTGCTCGGTGCGTTTTTGGCGACCGGAATCTTGATGGCCGTGTTGGGCGCAACCGGCTGGGTGCGGCGCGCGATGTCGGCGGTGCCCATGCCCATTGTGATGGGCATGGTGGCGGGTGTCTTCCTTCGATTCGGGCTCGACTTGGTTCGATCAGTGCATGAGGATCTTGCGATTGCGGGCCCCATGGTCCTGGTCTTCGCTTTGTTGTCTGCCTGGCAGCGTATTGGTCGCATGGTACCGCCGTTAATTGGCGCGCTCTTGGCTGGCGCGCTGGTCATGCTCCTCACGCAGCGCTTTGAATGGCCAGCAGGTGCAAGTATGGCCTGGTCCGCTCCGCAAGTTTACACACCGGAATTTTCTTGGCAGGCGATGATTGAACTGGTCGTGCCCTTGGCGATCACGGTCCTGGTGGTGCAGAACGGCCAGGGAGTTGCCGTATTAGAGACCGCTAGACACAAGGCACCGATCAACCTGGTGACCCTCGTTTGCGGGCTGGGCTCGATCATGACCTCGGTCGTAGGAACCGCATCCACCTGTCTGACTGGCCCGACCAACGCAATCGTTGCGTCCTCCGGTGATCGCGCCCGTCACTACACAGGCGCAATAGTGTGTGGCTTGCTGGCGCTGGTGTTCGGGCTGTTCTCTTCGAGCTTCACGCAGTTGATGCTGGCGGCTCCGAAGTCGTTCATCGCAGTACTGGCTGGATTGGCCATGCTTAAAGTTTTGCAGAATGCCTTTTCCGTCGCCTTTCGAGATCAATTCACCTTGGGCGCACTGGTGACCTTCCTGGTCACTGTTGCTGACTTGGCGATTCTCAATATCGGCGCGCCGTTTTGGGGCCTGCTAGCTGGACTGACGATTTCGCGGCTGCTTGAGCGCGGCGATTTCGTTCGTTAACGATGATTGCCACGCGGCGACGCGTCTGTCAGGCAACGGGCGATAAACTGCGACTCAGCGCGCTTTGTCAGTGCCACAACCGTGTCGGCATATTCTTGCATGACGATGTATTGTGTGGGCTGTTCAAATTTGACCTCTTGCATCCAGCGAACGTGCGCGCAAGTCCAATTACACTTGCCGGTGAAGCGTTTGCCGTGGCGCAAAATGAACGCCAGCAACCTTTGCTTGGACTGTAGCTGTAGGCGCTTTATATCCTCGCGAGCCCGGGTCAGATCGCGTAGCGCTTCCTGTGCGCCGTCCGGCACCCATACCGCGGTGAGTTCTCCAGCACGGTGCAGGCGGGCGAAAGTCAACGCATCGCGTCGATCCGTCTGGACCCGATCGCCCGCCCTACTTGGAATCAAGGACGGTGCGACCACCTGGCAATCCTAGCCCAATTGGCGTAGGTGCCGTTGGACGACGTAGCCGCACGGGCCTGCTTCATAGCAAAACGAGAGTTGAGCGCCCGCCTTGCTGAGCTGGCCGACCAACTTCTGTATGGCCTCGGTGGTGTTGACGACTTCGCCGAAGAATCGCACCTCGCCGCCATCAGCTTCGGCCACTGCCACAGCGATGGTTTCCTTGTGCACATCAAGACCGACGTATTTGCTAAACTTCTTCATGACCTGCCTCCTCAATGGCGCCTTCCGCGCCTGTGGTTGAACAAAGCTCAAGCTTAATCCGCGTTGCTTGAGGTTGGTAGGTCAATACATGATGTCTATCCCCAAATTGGCAGGTATGAATCTACGCTCGGCGCAGATGCCATGAGTGCGGAACTCATGACCCAGTTGCGGGCTGGGCGGCTTGAGAGTTATGCTTCACTACGAACTTGTCGTTAGCGCTCTTAACTTCAAAAGTCGCGCGGAATTACCTTTTTCCAATACGGGTGCTTGGATAGAAGGCTTGGGCTCAGAAGAAAATGAAATTGTTTTGGACTCGCTACGGCTGGGGCTTGTCGCGCACGCACGGATACGCGGGTTCGCAATTGGATCGGATGAGGACATCGCTATCATCACTAAATAACTATTAAAAATCAGAAATTAGACTAGTTGAAACTTAAACTGATCACGCCCTACGCATCTAAACCCAAAGTGAAATACTTACGCCGTCAAATCCGGCCCTTGTTCTATCTTGTAGGGCTTAGCTTACGGCATGTGTTGGCCTGTACTACTAGTACGTAGCCCCGCCGGTCAGGGATGGTGTACCAGTGACGGTCAATTTTCAATCTGCACCTGTAAAGCCACAAGGCGAAGTATTTTTAAGCGGGGCGTCATGTCGTGACCTTCGCGACCTAGAGTTGAGCCAAGAGAGGCGAAGTCGCAAATTGCGGCCCTTGAAAGGTTACCTCGGTGGTGCGCGCCTGTCATGATCGCTGCAAGTTGCTGCATTTGCGGTTCAAAGGGTGCCTTCTGGCAGAGTTTATCGGCAAGCTCCTTGATTCGGGCGCAGCACTATCTACGTCATTCGGCCCGACCCTGGCTGGCAAGTCACTTTGTTCTAGCCGATCGGGTCTGATTTTTGGGTCAGAGGTCTTGCAGTGCCATCTGCCCACGGGCAGGCGCGCGGGGCGGTGCCCGCGCCTCCAGACCAAGATGAGTGAGAATCTTTTCTATGGATGGCCGCTCAAGAATCGCGGCGATGATCTTGAGCTCACCGCCGCAGTTCGGACAGTGCTCTAGATCGAGGTTGAATGCGAGTCTTAGCTACAACTTAACTTGCCTGCAATTTTTTTTGTATATAAGACTCGCTTGAGTAGCTTCGCCCAGGCTACGGTCGTGCCTTTCGAGATGCGGCGATTGGAGAGTTTGCGCGAAAAATGCATAACGATATCCTTGATGGTGCCGATTGGTTGGTGGCGCAGGGTGTCGCCGATCCGGACAAAATCGCTATCGCGGGCGCGAGCTATGGCGGCTACGAAACCCTGGTGGGCTAACCTTCGCACCAGAAAAATTCGTCTTCGGTATTTCTTTTGTGGGCCCCACAGATCTAGCAAGTCTCTTAGAAACCGCCCCTCCTACTTAGGCAATGGGCTTAGACTTTTGGTATCGCTTCACCGGTGATCCCAAGGACCCTGCGCAGCGCCAAGAACTGAACAGCAGATCGCCGTTGTTTAAGGCCGCTCAATTTACGAAACCACTGCTGATCATGCATGGAGTCAATGACCCAAGGGTAAAGCTTGAGCAGTCGGAGTTGATGGTGCGGGCGCTTCGTGAGGCCGGAAAAAGCGTTGGATACCATACCTTCAAAGGCGAAGGCCATGGCAACATTAAATGGAGTAACAACCTCGTCATGTTTCGTAAGACTGCGGAGTTTTTGCAGCGTTGCCTAGGTGGAAGCAACGCGGGCTTTGATTGGTTCGAACTCGCGAGTTGGGCGTTTTAAAAGCGCGGCGGCGGCGACTTCAGCATGCGCTAGGAGCGCGCCCTCTGATCAAATCGGCCGCCTTCTCAGCAATCATCATGGTTGCGGCACAGGTATTGGCCGAGACAATGGTGGGCATGACGGAGGCGTCTACGACACGCAAGCCTTCGAGGCCACGAACCTTGAGTTCTTCATCAACGACCGATAAGGGATCGCTTCTGGGCCCCATGCGCGCCGTACCGTTCACATGATAAGACGACACACCATATCGTTTTGCATAATCAAGCAGTTCATCGTCGCTTTGAATATGCGTGCCCGGCAAGCTCTCAGAAACCGCGTAGTGCGTGAGTGCCGAGGTGTTTAAGAGTTTTCTCGCGAGCTTCATGCCGGCCAGCAAGGTGGCTTGATCGCGCTCGTCGCTCAAGTAGTTCGGTTGAATCAATGGGCCGGTAAACGGATCATTGCTGGCGATACGAACATGTCCTCGGCTATGGGGGCGGTGCGCCCACACACCACAGGTCATGCCAGGATAGGTATCTAAGCGCCCCACGTAGCCCTCTCGATAACTTGCTGGCGAGAACACGCCTTGCAGGTCGGGCCGAGAAAGTCCTTCTTGCGAGTGAGCAAACCAATGCACCAGAGAAGGGCTCAGCGTAAGAATGCTCGGTTGCCCCAGCATCCACTTTGCGATCTGTCCGAGCAATCTCGGGCCACGAGAAAGCTCATTGATGGTGAGGCTATTCTTCACCCGCATCGCCAAGCGGATCGAGAAGTGATCGCTTAGATTTTCACCGACTCCGGGGAGGTCGTGAAGTAAGGGGATGCCCTTGCCTTGCAACAAGTCTGCCGGACCGATGCCGGAAAGTTGCAAGAGTTTGGGCGTGTTGAGAGCGCCGCTACAGATGATCACTTCACGTCGGGCATGTACTTGTTTGATCAGGGCGGAGGAGGCACCCAGGGCATATTTGACGCCTACGGCTCGCTTGCCTTCGAACAGAACGCCTAAGGCTTGCGCGCCGGTTCGAATCTCGAGCTGAGCCCGGTGTTTGATGGGCTTCAAATAGGTGCGAGCCGTACTCATGCGCCATCGCCCCGAGATTGAGCGCTGGAAGTAACCCACGCCCAATTGTGAGGCCGCGTTGTAGTCGGGATTACGGGGCAGGCCCAGGCTTTCGGCTCCGGCCATGAATTGCTCGCAAATCGGATGAAACCAGGCGATGTCGCTGACGGGAAGCGGGCCAGCGCTACCGCGATACTTCGGGTCGGCCTGTCCTAGCCGGGTTTCATTGCGCTTGAAGTACGGTAGGATTTCTTCGTAACTCCAACCGCGACAGCCCAAGCTTGCCCAACCATCAAAGTCTTCCTTTTGCCCCCGGTTATAGACCAGGCCGTTGATGGAAGTGGAGCCACCCAGCGTACGCCCCTGCGGTAAAGGGATGCGGCGATTCGAGGTGAGTGGATGCGGCTCGGAGCTAAATTGCCAGGAGAGATTCGGATTGAACACCGATTTAATGTATCCGGCCGGAATATGCAGTAGCGGATGGCTATCCGCAGGACCGGCTTCGAGTAAGCACACGGTGGTGGAGCCATCTTCGGTGAGCCGATGGGCGAGAATTGCACCGGCGGCACCGGCGCCGACAATCACGAAGTCAAAGTGCTCGCTTACGCTTGAGGAGGTCATACGTAATCTTACTACGAGCCGAGCGGCGATTTCGAAACGCTCCAGTGGCACTGGTCCTGCGCCTGAAAAACTTTGATGCTATAACTTTGCCATTTCCGCTTTACCCTCCCCCTCAAACTTGCCCCCAAAACTCGAAGCACAGGCAGCCCGGCCTTGGGTGAACGGCTGGCGCCGTACTCGCTACTTATTGCCTTGGTTTAGGTGGTGATTTGGGGCTGCAATTTTTCTCTTCAAAAATATGTCTTCAATTCCATTTCACCCAATGGCGTATTGCTTGTGCGCTACGGCGTGTTGATGCCGATTTGTTTGGTTGTACCCTCCTTGTGGTGTTTGGTCGCGCCTGGCTAAGTTTGGCCTACGGCGTCGTCATTTCAGCTTTTATGGGCTGGGTGGTGTGGGGCTGGATCAACCAGGTGCGCGGCGTGGCGCGAAGCGCGCCGTTAAGTTATTTGATGGCGCCAGTGGCAGGGCTTGTTTCCTGGCTGAGCGGCGGTGAAGTCTTTAACCCCATTAAGATCGGTGGAGCCATGCTCGCCTTAGCGGGAGTAGCTTTCGCACAGTTCGCGGCGCATGATCGCCGCGTGGAAGGCACGCCTGGGGAATAAGGGCTCGTCTTAGGCGAGCGACTTGGCCTGAGGAAACATCTGATCCGCGAGCTTCTCGCGCTGATTGATAAAGAAGGTTTTGAACTTGTCTTTACTCATAGACATGCGCGCCAGCTTGGGCAGGCCTTCGTAGAAAATCGGGTGTACTTTGTCAAGATGTTCGTCGGAGAGCATTAGTTCGCGAACCGGTAGATTAAGTTCTTTGGAAAGCGCAGTAAGTTTGCTCGCTTGATTATTATTTTTTTGGAATGCCATAGGGAACCTCTTTTATGAATTGTTTATGGAAGCAAATATGCCATGAACCTCACTGTGTAAGGCCTACTAGGGGTGCTGTCATTCGGCTCAAAATGTCATTGATTCAACTTTAGCAATTTGTCGTCGTATTACTGCGCTTCGGATCAAGTGCTTTCTAGGTCAAAAGAATCGTCCAAAGGGAAGGGTTGCCCGCTTTGGAGCGTCGAATGAGTTGCAGCGCTATCCCGCCCTCGGGAATGAGCAGTACCTCTAATTTTGGCTTTGGTCGAGAGGCCGATTGGAATGAAAAACGCTGCAACAAATAGGCTGCGATCAGCGTCATTTCAGTCAAATCAAAATGGGTTGTAATGCAAGCTCGAGGGCCCGTGCCAAATGCCATAAAACTGTGACGGTTGATGAGGGGCGTACTTTCATCGAAGCGTTCGGGAGCAAAGCGAGCGGGCTCAGGAAGCCAACGCGCATCACGGTGCATTTCCCAAGGCGTAATGCGGACGATGGCACTCTTGGTAATGCGCCATTCGCCAATCTCTACCTCGCGCAGGGTGCGCCGTCCAATCAGACTTGAAGCGGGTGGATAGAGTCGTAAGGCTTCTTTTAGGCTCCAACTTAAGCAACGTAGGCCTGCGACTTGTTCGTAAGAGGATGGCTGCCCGGCGAGCACACGGTCGACTTCGTTTTGCGCATGGAGCATGGCGCTCGGATTTTCGGCCAGCAGCCAGGCCCAAAAAGAAAGGCCAAGTGCGGTGGTTTCATGTCCGGCCAAAAAAATAGTCATGCATTGGTCGCGGATTTCTTCGTCGCTGAGTGCGCCTTAGTCGCCGCCCTCGTCGCGCACCGATAGCGGCATTGCTGAGACATCTGGCGTACCGCTTGCGTTACTACTAGCTTGTTCCCTTCGCGGGTGAGGGGAGTTCGAGTTCATGGCCTTCATCCTATCGCTCGGCGATCTGGCGGTATTGAACGATTCCGACATTTGCGAATTGCTACAATATCTCCCAGGAAAAAAACAGCTTTGTCAGGCTAACTTTTTTCGTGAAATCAAATCCCACTTTAAGCCAAAAAATGACCGCGATCAAGATCAATTTTAGCCCAAAGAGACCAATTTCTCTCCGAAATCAGAGACCTAGTCCCACTTCGAAAACTCTCAATTAGGAAAGTCAACGTTGACCTGACAACGCCACTTTTCTGTCGTCTAACCCATCCCGTTACGCCTAGGATTAAACACTATGTTCAAACTGATCAGCGCTACACCCAGCCC
>JANLRI010000653.1:0-1751 GCA_031361565.1 Betaproteobacteria bacterium
CCTGGTTCTCGATGTGAAAATCAACTCCAAGGCGCTCCAGGTACTCGGGCAGAATATGATCCGGGAACCCGGGTTGCTTCTGGTCGAGATTGACGGCCACAATCTTGAATGCAAAGGGTGCGCGCTCGCGATGGGTGATCAACAAATCAAGCAAGCTAAAGCTGTCTTTACCGCCCGATACACACACCATGACCTTATCGCCAGGGCCAATCATTGCGAAATCGCTAATGGCTTTGCCACTTAAGCGCAGCAAGCGCTTATGCAGCTTGTTTCTTTCGTAGGCGATTTTTTCTGGGGTCATGATGTTTCTTGGCCGGGGCTGCGGCGGGCGGTGACTTCGATCCCGATACTGTCACAGTCTGGAAAAATGCTCGGCTTATCCACACGCAGGGTCACGGATTCCACACCTTTGAGCACCAGGAGTCGCGCAGAAATACGGCCCGCCAAGGTTTCGAGCAAGTTCACATGGCCTTTGTTGACTTCGTCCAAAATCGTATCGCGAACCCGGCGATAATCCATCACTTGATGAATATCATCGCTCTGCGGCAGGACTTCGGCCGAGGGCAACTCCAAAGTCACCGAGACGGTGAGAGGCTGCTTGGCCTTGAGCTCATGCTCAAGAATGCCGACACTGGCTTGCACTCTTAGCTTTTCGAGAATAATTCTTCGCATACGCGCTTAAAAAAGAGAACGGGGTCGACTAAAGAAAACTGATGTCGCGCGGCAGATGCATAAGATGTTGGCCTCCATCTACGAGGATCTGGCTGGCGGTCATCGATTCATTCTCGAGCACAAAGCGCACCGTGCGCGCCACATCTTCGGGCCTACTGGAGCGGCCAAGAGGCGACACCTGGTGCGCTTTATTGAAGGCTGCGGCGTCTTGCAAATAACTGGGCATGGTCAACCCTGGGGCGACTCCGCATACGCGTAGCCGCGGCGCAAAGGACTGCGCCATCATCGTGGTGGCCGCTTGCAGGGCTGCTTTGGAAAGCGTGTAGGACAAAAAGTCAGGGTTCAAGTTCCAAAGCTTTTGGTCCAGCAAGTTCACCACAGCGCCTTGTATCGTAGTGTCTTTTGTCGTAGTGTCTTGTGTTGTAGCGTCTTCTGTCGTAGCGTTTTGCTTCGCGGCCGCCTTGGTCACGACCCCAGGCATCGCGCCTTCTTGAGCACCACCCGACTTAGGTGCCAAATGCGCTTGCACCCTACTTCTAGCCTCAAGATGCTTGTGCAAACACTGGGCGAGCACAATCGGCGCCACGCAATTCACGGCGAGATGGGCCTGGGCAAGATCGGGGCGAAAACTGAGCGCGTCGTCATGATCGAACTGGGAGGCACTATTCACCAGTGCATCGACTTGACCAAAGTGGTTTTGAACCTGGTCGAACAAATCCTGGCAGGCCGCCGCTTGCGAAAGATCGGCCTGAAAACTAGCTACCCGCCCAAGGACGGCGATTTCGGCCTCAGTCGCCAGAGCTTCGGCCTTGGAGTGGTGATAGTGCAGGGCCACCCGCCAACCATGAGCGGCCAATTCGAGGGCGATGGCCCTCCCAAGACGCTTGGCAGCGCCCGTCACGAGGACAGTTTTGGCTTGTGGCATATTCGGCTGCATGGAAAACCGCCATTCTACCGAGTCAGCAGCGACTCGACTCACTCAGGCCATTCGAACTCAGCTTCTTAAGCAGGAAGGCTGGATGGGATTTGACGAGTTATGGCACTCGCTCTGTATTCACCCGGCCTCGGCTACTACAGCG
>JANLRI010000427.1:0-8430 GCA_031361565.1 Betaproteobacteria bacterium
AGCGGCTCGAGCTTCTATTACAGCTTCCTCTTCCTTCCACAGGCTCGGCGCGAAGCAATCACAGCACTCTACGCATTTTGCCGAGAGGTCGACGATGCGGTTGACGAACCTACCGACGCCGGAGTGGCGCGTGCGCGCATCGCTTGGTGGCGTGACGAAGTGAATCGACTTTACAAGGGTGAAGGCAATCACCCGGTCTCAAAAGCGCTTGAGCCGTGCCTTAAACCATTCAACATCACCGCCAAAAACATGCATGCGGTGATCGATGGTATGGAGATGGATCTTGAACAGACCCGCTATCTTGATTACCCTGGCCTCTCCCTGTACTGCGAAAGAGTTGCCGGTGTGGTGGGATTGATGGCTAGCGAAATCTTTGGCAAGACTCAGGACTCTACCCTGGAATATGCGCGCCACCTCGGCCATGCCTTTCAGATGACCAACATTATTCGAGACGTCGGTGAAGACGCGCGGCGTGGACGCATTTACCTACCCATCGATGAAATGCAGAGGTTCCAAGTTCCTGCCCATGAGATCTTGAACGCAAAGCATTCCGAACGCTTTGTGGCTCTGATGCAGTTTCAAACAGATCGTGCTCGCGAGCTCTACAGAAAGGCTTATCGCCTTTTACCGGAAGCTGATCGTCGCAGCCAGAGACCGGGCTTGATGATGGCCGCGATTTACTCCACTTTGTTGCAGGAAATTGAGCGCGATGGCTATCAGGTCCTTAGTCAAAGAACGTCCCTGACACCGATCCGTAAGCTTTGGCTGGCCTGGAAAACATTCGTGCGGGCTAAGCCTTTGCTTCTGCCTGGCCTTTAGTGTGGAACATCCCGCCGCAGTGGTAGCCACCGAAGACGTTATCGCTGAAGAGCCAGCCGCAGAAGAGGTAGCCGTCATAGGCGCAGGCTGGGCTGGATTAAGTGCGGCTTATCGCCTCGCCAAGCTCGGTCATCGCGTGAGCTTGTTCGAGGCTGCCCCACAAGCAGGCGGAAGAGCTCGCGGACTCAGCCTCTTATTTTTAGGCCAAATGAGGGCCCTCGATAATGGCCAGCATCTTCTGATTGGGGCCTACACGGACACGCAGAAACTTTTAGCCGAGGCCCTTGCCTGCGGGTCTGATGCAAGGCCAAATCATCGACAAATCCCTTTTCTCCTGCGGCAAGCTCAAACACCCTTGCAGCGCTCTGATCGCCAGGTCAATCCCGGCGATCCGAAAGGCCTAAGCTTCGGCAGGATCTCCGCAGCCGACCAATCAGCTTGGCTGTCTTGGCTACCTCAGGCGGGTACCGTGCTTGGCCTTTTAAAGGCCAAGGGCTTAGACCTGAAGGACAAGTTGGCCTTTGCGCGCTTGATGTCGACCCTTAAACGAGCCAACTACCTTGGCTTCGACGGCCGTACTGTACTTTCACTCTTACAAGAAACAATGCAGCCTGCTAGCCTCATCGCAAGAGTGTGGGACCCACTCTGTGTGTCGGCGCTCAATACCGGCATCGACCTGGCCTGTGCTCAAACTTTTGTAAATGTGCTTCAGGATAGTTTGGGTGCCGAGCCTACCCGTCTGATTCAACCAAAAGACCAGACCAGGCAAACCCTCTTTCCAAGTGATTACGTCATTCCAAACCATGACTTAACAGAGTATTTCGTTGCACCTTTACTCTCAGCGTTTCAGAAGCTCGGCGGTCGCCTGCAGTTGCGTCAGACCGTCCGAAGCTTGAACGACCTCAGTGCCCAACGCGTGGTGCTAGCAATCCCACCCTATGCGACTGCAGCCCTGCTCGGTGAGGAGCACGGCGCACTCGTCAAGCGTCTAAACCAGTTCGACTATCAGTCGATCACAACCGTCTACCTGGCCTGGGACCGCGCCCTGCCCGAGCTCGACGGCGCTCCTTTACTTCTTAAAGAGGAGCCGACCGAGGGCGCCTATGGGCAGTGGCTCTTTGATCGCGGCTACGAAAACAAGGTTCACGTGGCGGCCGTCGTGGTCAGCGCGCGCGGTCGCTATTCCTCCTTAGATACCGAGACCCTAAGTGCCAACATTGCCCATCAAGTGCATCGTCAAACCGGACTGCCTTTGGCGCAAACTTGGCGTGCCATCAATGAAAAGAGAGCGACCTTCACTTGCACGCCTGATCGCCCTAAGCTGAGCGAGTCAGAAATGAATTTTACGCAAGCCTCGCATTCCCAAAAACAGATCTTCCTGGCGGGCGACTATTGCTACCCGCGTTATCCGGCTACCTTGGAATCTGCCGTGAGGAGCGGCCTGATGGCGGCAAACCGCCTCCATCTTGGCCGCCCAGCGGCCCGTAAGACGCCTTAATCCCAGGCCGCGCTCAAGGCCTGATCGACACGATCCAAGCCAATAATCTCCAGGCCTTCGATAGGCTTTTTGGGAAGATTGGCGCTTGGCGCGAGAATTTTTCCGAAACCCAGTTTTGCGGCTTCGCGCAGCCGCTCTTGACCGCGCGGCGCCGGTCGAATTTCTCCGGCCAGGCCAATTTCGCCGAACACGGCCAGTCCTTTGGCCAGCGGCCTATTCTTCATCGAAGACATCACTGCCAGGACCACCGCCAAATCGGCCGCGGGTTCAGCGATACGCACTCCACCTACGGCATTCAGGAATACGTCCTGATCAAAGCAGGCAATGCCTGCATGACGATGCAGTACGGCCAGTAACATGGCCAACCGAGCCTGATCCAAACCAACCGCCAGACGACGCGGATTTGGTGAGTGCGATTGATCCACCAAGGCTTGGATCTCTACCAAGAGGGGGCGACTGCCTTCCTGGGTCACCAAGACACAGGCACCGGGAACTTGTTTTTCGTGATGAGAAAGAAATAAAGCGGAAGGGTTGCTGACGCCGCGCAATCCCCGATCGGTCATTGCAAAGACGCCTAGCTCATTTACGGCGCCAAAGCGGTTCTTGAAGGCGCGCACTAAACGATAGGTACTTTGCGGATCTCCCTCAAAGTACAGAACCGCGTCGACGATATGCTCGAGCACCCTAGGCCCCGCGATGGTTCCTTCCTTCGTCACGTGGCCAATCATGACAATCGCGCAGCCCAGTTGTTTGGCCAGGCGAGTGAGCTGAGCAGCACATTCGCGCACTTGCGCAACCGAGCCCGGGGCGGATTGCATCTGAGAGGAGTACAGGGTTTGAATCGAATCAATGACCACTACGTCCGGGCGCTGTTGATCGACCAGGGCCAGAATCCGTTCGAGTTCTATTTCTGCAAACAGATCAATGTTGACTTCATCCAAGCTCAGTCGTTTGGCCCTCAGTGCCACTTGTGCGCCAGACTCTTCACCACTGACATAGAGTGCGTGACTATGAGTGCCGATGGCGGCCAGGGCTTGCAATAACAGAGTCGACTTACCAATCCCAGGATCACCCCCGATCAACACCACCGAGCCCATTACCAAACCGCCGCCGAGCACGCGATCAAACTCATCACTGCCTGTAGAAATCCGCTTCACCTCTTCAGCTGAGATACTGCTTAGCTTTTGCACGGTTTGAGTCGGCGCCAGAGATTGGTAGCGATGCTGCGTACCTCCACTGGTTTCAGCAATAGATTCCACCAAAGTATTCCAAGCCGAGCAGGCTGGGCACTGCCCCGACCATTTCGCGCTCACTCCGCCGCATTCGGTGCATGCATAGTTCGTTTTGGCCTTAGCCATACATCGCTTTCAAGGGTATTTTCCCGGTTATTTCTTAATGGCTAGGTCTAAACTTAGCAGTGGGTCTTAGGCACCCGTGGCGCGACAGCGCACATTAACTCATAGCCAATGGTGCCCGCATGGAGGGCTACTTCATCGACGCTCAGTGCCTCGCCCCAGAGTTCAACCTGAGAGCCCACATGCGCCTGAGGCACGGGTTCAAGATCCACCATCATCATGTCCATGGCTACCCGGCCCAGCGTGCGCGTGCGACGCCCTTCAATCAATACGGGTGTACCAGTAGGGGCGTGTCTTGGGTAGCCATCGGCATATCCGCAGGCCACTACACCAATATGCATGGCACGCTCCGCCTTGAAGCTTGAGCCGTAGCCCACGCATTCGCCTGCCGCGAGGCTTTGAAGCGCGATCAACTCGCTGTTTAAAGTCATGGCGGCTTGTAAGCCAAAGGCTTGAGCACTTTGCTCGGGCTGATCGGCCGCAAAGGGTGTCGCCCCGTACAACATGACTCCTGGCCGCACCCAATGCCGGTGGGTCTCGGGTAGAAGCAGGGTTGCGGCCGAGTTGGCCAAGGACTGCGCTTCGTCAAAGCCCTGACAGGCGCGATCAAAACGAGCCACGGCTTCATCGGTGCCGCCAATCACATCGGCGTCGGCAAAATGAGTCATCAAGGTCAACTCTTTGAGAGCAGGAAACCTTCGCAAGCGCTCCCTGGCCGCACGAAAGCCCGCCTCATTGAACCCCAGTCGATTCATGCCGCTATTAAATTTGAGAAAAATATCAAGGCGCTTGGGAAGCACAGCCTGCCCAGCTAACTCGCGCCAGAACGCGCCAAGCATCTCAAGCTGTTCCTGGCAATGCACCACCAGTCCGAGTTCTTGTTCAAATGCTAATTTCAAATCGAATTCATCAAACGCGCCTTCCATCATTAGAATGCGGCCTCGATAGCCGACTTGACGCAGGCGGTCAGCGTGGTCGAATTCAAGCAAGGCCAGACCATCGGCACCTGCAAATGCACTCCAGCTTTTCAGTAGTCCGTGACCATAGGCGTCGGCTTTTACAACCGCCCAAACGCGCGATGGCTTCGTGCTCAGACGAGCATGCTGCTTTGCAACATTTAGGTTGTGAGTTAGGGCTTTAAGTCGAATTTGTGCGTGAATTGGACGAGGCATGGAGTGCAAATTTGTTTTTATTCTGACAACCGGTAATAGTTCAGAAATGGTTTTGGTATAAATAGTGTAATCTGCGCGGCGATGAAACGCGGTTTTTACACGATCATGGCAGCGCAGTTTTTCTCTTCGCTGGCCGACAATGCTCTACTCATAGCAGCCATAGCGCTGCTGGTCGACATGGCAGCGCCTGATTGGATTAAACCACTCCTTAAGTTTTTCTTCACCGTCTCCTATGTGATCTTTGCGCCCTTCGTCGGCGCCTTTGCAGACTCGATGCCCAAGGGCAAGGTCATGCTCATTACCAATACCATCAAGCTGGTCGGCTGCGCCGTGATGCTTTTTAACGTCCATCCCTTAGTTGCTTATGGCATTGTAGGGCTTGGGGCCGCAGCGTACTCCCCAGCCAAATACGGTATCCTGACCGAGCTTCTTCCACCAGAAAAGCTCGTCGCAGCCAATGGCTGGATTGAGGGTACAACCGTCGGATCAATCATTTTAGGGGTCGTGTTAGGGGGTTTCCTCGTGGGTCCTAAGATGTCCACTCTGCTCCTCGGCTTTGACCTGCCCATGCTGGAAACCGGTATTGACACGCGTGGCGAGGCGGCCATCTTGGTGATCATGGTTTTCTACATCGTTGCGGCGCTCTTCAATTCAAGAATCCCGGATACCGGTGCCCGCTACGAGCACCAGCAAAGTAACCCCATCAAGTTACTCACCGATTTTTGGCGGTGTAATAGCATTTTATGGAAAGACAAACTCGGTCAAATTTCTTTGGCCGTGACGACGCTTTTTTGGGGCGCCGGTGCCACCTTGCAGTTTATTGTGTTGGAATGGGCAAAGACCCAGCTCCATTTGCCGCTTGATCAGGCCGCCAAGCTGCAAGGCGTGGTCGCTGTAGGTATCGCTGTTGGCGCGGTACTTGCGGCGCGCTATATCCCTCTCAAGCGCTCGTTAAACGTCACCAAGGTCGGCGTTACAATGGGCTTATTTGTGCCTTTGATGACTCTCGTGCATACCGAGGCCTTCGCACTTCCGATGCTGGTCATTGTCGGCGGCTTAGCGGGCTTTTTCGTGGTGCCGATGAACGCCCTGCTGCAACATCGTGGCCATGTGTTGATGAGCGCAGGCCACTCCATCGCAGTGCAAAACTTCAACGAAAACCTGAATATTCTTCTAATGCTCGGTATTTACTCCGTGCTCATCAAACTCAATGTGCCAATCAATATCGTGATCGTTTTATTCGGTCTGTTTGTGGCTGCGACGATGTTACTCGTAATGCGCCGTCACCGGGCCAATCAGCGTGAATTCGACTCCGTCGCTTTAATCGGCGAGCCCAAGCATTAAACGCATGTTTTGAACGGCTGCGCCACTCGCACCCTTGCCAAGATTGTCCAGTTTCGCGATCAAGACAGCCTGCCCTAAATCATCGCTTCCAAAGACGCTCAGCTCCATCTTGTTCGTGCCATTGAGCGCCTGAGCTTCCACCCGACCATTGGCGGTGGGTTCCACAATTTTTACCCATTTGCAATCGGCATAATGCGCACGCAGACAAGCCTCGAGCTGCCGGATATGCCTTACCCCGTTCAACAAATCGAGGTGAAGCGCAACTTCGATGACCATGCCGCTATGAAAGTTTCCAACTGATGGCAAAAAGATTGGTCTACGGGTCAAGCCGCTGTAGTGAAAAAGCTCGGGCACATGCTTGTGAGTTAAAGCTAGGCCATATACGTCGAGTAAGGGAGCACGTTTTGCAAGATCATTAGTCTCATACGACTCAATCATCTGACGCCCACCCCCGGAGTAGCCACTGAAGCCTTGAACCACGACCGGATAGTCTTTCGGCATCAGGCCGACATCCACCAGGGGCCTGATCAGGGCGAGGCCACCCGTGGGATAACAACCAGGGTTACCGACTCGGTCTGCCTGAGCAATAGCCTTGGCCTGTGCCGCACTGAGCTCGGGCACGCCGTACACCCATCCCGGCGCGATCCGGTGCGCCGTACTGGCATCAATAATTTTGGGGGTCTTTTCCCCCGCCGCCTTCATCGAGTCGATCATGGCGACCGAATCTTTGGCCGCATCATCATGCAAGCAAAGAATCGTGAGATCGGCTTGGGCAAAGAGCTCGCGCTTCGCCTGCGGGTCTTTACGACGCTCAGGGGCGATCGAGAGCACAGATATCTCGGGCATCAAGGCCAAGCGCTCAAGAATTTGCAGGCCTGTGGTACCGGCCTCACCGTCAATAAAGATTTTTTTCATAACCTCAACAAAACAAAAACTGCCCAGGAAAGCTCATCATCTGGCAGGCCTTATGGGCCATTTAACAAGTTCAATTGCGACTGTAAGAAACAAAGGTCAGCCCAGGTCTTGGACTTATCCGCGAGATTTCTCAACAAATAAGCCGGATGATAAGTAACCACCACCGGAACATCCCGGCCATTCACGGAATACGAATGCAGCTTGCCGCGTAAACTGGCAATACTCGATTCCGTGCGCAGTAACGATTGGGCCGCGAAACGCCCCACCACCAGAATTATTTTAGGCTGAACCAAGTTCAGTTGATTTTGCAGGAAGGGTTCGCACTTTGCAACCTCTTCTGGTGACGGGTCGCGATTATTCGGCGGGCGGCACTTCAATACATTACAAATATAGGTATCTTGAGCGCGATTCAGGCCCAGGCTGGCCAGCATGCCGTCCAACAACTTTCCCGCTTGGCCAACAAAGGCTTGGCCTGTGCGATCCTCTTCCACCCCTGGGGCTTCACCAACGATCGCAAGGCTCGCAAGCGGATTACCGGCTGCGAATACGGTTTGAGTCCGAGTCTTACATAGTCCGCAGGCCACGCACTCTGCAACGTGTTGTTGCAACGCTTCCAGAGTTTCGATACTCAGGCTAACGGTGGGGCGAACCTCGATCTGTTCGGTTGAAGAAGACTCGATCAATAATTTTACGTGCAAATGCCTCGGGGCTAGAGTCGGCGCTTGAGGCGGCGCTTGATTCGATACTTTAGCCGATGATTGAGCGGTCAAGTGCGCAAGTATTGGCCCTTCAGCGTCAACCAATAACGGCTCTGGGTCAACTAATTGCTCAGTTCGCGGCCTGAGTGCCAGCCCTAGCCCTAGCGCCGCGTAAGCTCGCAGGCGTTTGGCTTGAAGCGCTCGTTCTTCAACCCCAGCAATTTCAGATTCAGTCATGGATTTCGGATTCGGTCTCGGTCATAGGTCGTTAAGCCAGCAAGGGTTTGGAGAGCACCAAGGCGTCCTCCCGCGAATTATTCCACGAAGGATAATAGCCTTTACGTGCGCCGATTTGGGCGAAACCCATCGAAACATACAGCGCTAGAGCACGCGGATTGCTCGGGCGCACTTCGAGCATGAGCGAGAGTGCGCCCCGCGCCTGCACGTCCCCCAAAACCCAATTCAGAAAGCGCCGCCCTATACCCAACCCTTGGTATTCGGGCCGAACGGTAATATTCAGCAGGTGCGCCTCATCGGGAAGCCACATCACGAGCGCGTAGCCTATGAGGCCTTGAACAGTTTCCAGCACCCAAAAATCATAATTTGAGCCAATTGAGTCAGAAAAATTT
>JANLRI010000003.1:0-3957 GCA_031361565.1 Betaproteobacteria bacterium
CGCATTTCCGAGAGAATAAAATTGGTCGTGCCGTTGATAATGCCAGCCAACCATTCAATACGGTTGGCGGTCAGACCTTCGCGAATCGCTTTAATGATGGGGATTCCACCGGCTACCGCGGCCTCAAAAGCCACGATCACGCCCTTGGCTGCAGCAGCGGTGAAAATTTCATTACCGTGTACCGCCAACAATGCTTTGTTGGCGGTCACGACATGCTTACCATTCGCAATCGCCTGCAGCACCATGGTCTTGGCGATCCCGTAACCACCAATAAGATCGATCACGACATCAATGTTTGGATCCGTGATGACTAGCTTGGCATCCGAGACGACCTCGGCACGACCCTTCACAATTTCCTGAGCCCGAGCCACGTTCAGGTCTGCCACCTTGGTGATCAGGATCTCGCGCCCAAGGCGCCGGGTAATCTCGGATTGATTCCGTGCCAAAACCTCAAAAGTACCGGCGCCCACCGTGCCGATGCCCAATAAACCAACTCTCAATGCTTTCATTATTACAATACGCTTTATTTTTCTTGAAACTTTCAGCGTGCAATGCTGAAAGCCTCTATTTCGGACAGGCCTCTTAGGCCGAACTCGCCAGTGACAGGCCGCCCCTGCGGGCGCCATTGTGACGTTTGCGATAGGTTTCAAGGAAATTACCAATGCGACCAATCGCCTCGGTGAGATCGTCGCCATTGGGCAGAAACACGATTCTCAAATGATCAGGGTTGGCCCAGTTAAAGCCGGTCCCCTGCACCACCAGAACATGCTGCTCGCGCAGCAGTTCAAGAATGAACTCCTGATCGTTATCGATGGGATACATCTTGGCATCGAGCCTAGGAAAAATATACAGAGCTCCCTTGGGTTTCACACACGTCACGCCGGGGATCGAGGTGATGAGTTGATGCGCCAAGTCGCGCTGTTTACGCAGCCGCCCGGTAGGCCCCACCAGATCGTTAATACTTTGGTAACCACCGAGGGCAGTTTGAATCGCGTATTGACCCGGTGCATTGGCGCAAAGGCGCATCGAGGCCAGAATATTAAGCCCGTCGATATAGTCCTTGGCGTGGCGTTTATCGCCGGAAATCACCATCCATCCTGCGCGATAGCCACAGGCACGGTAGTTCTTGGACAAACCACCAAAACTGATGAACAGGATGTCATCCGCAAGTGAGGCAATCGCCGTATGTTGGCTACCGTCGTAGAGTACCTTGTCGTAAATTTCGTCGGCGAAAACAATGAGCTGATGCTGACGCGCCAATTCAATAATGCCTTTCAGGCAATCGTCAGGATAAAGGGCACCGGTGGGATTGTTGGGGTTGATTACCACAATCGCCTTGGTGCGCGGCGTGATCTTGCGCTTCATATCCTCAAGATCAGGAACCCAATCGGCACCTTCGTCGCAAATGTAGTGACGTGGCGTGCCACCGGCTAGACTCACTGCGGCCGTCCACAATGGATAGTCGGGCGCCGGTACCAACACTTCATCACCGGTATCGAGCAAGCCTTGCATCACCATGACGATTAGCTCAGACACGCCGTTGCCGATATAAATGTCGTCGATGTGCACACCCTTGATGTTCTTCTGCTGGGTGTAGTGCATGATGGCTTTGCGCGCCGGAAACAAACCTTGTGAGTCTGTATATCCGGAAGCGTTGCTCATATTCAAGATGACGTCTTGGCGGACTTCATCAGGCGCCTCGAATCCGAAGGGCGCGAGATTGCCAATATTGAGCTTGATGATCTTGTGGCCTTCCTCTTCCATCTTTTTCGCCTCAACCATCACAGGCCCACGGATGTCATAGCAAACATTCGCAAGTTTTTGCGATTTTTGGACTGGCTGAATTTGAGGCGTCATGTTGGACTCGCTTATCTGTCGGGGTGCGGACACCCGACCGGGAGCCCGCATGGTTTTAGAAGGTGGCGGCGGCGCCAGTCATCATGGTAGCGGCTGCCATCGAGGTGGTCATGACGGCAGAAGCTGACGCGCGGCCAATACGGGCGGCGAGAGCAAGATTCTGTGACAAGGGCAAACCAAGAACCATCATGATTTTTAGGGGCTTTGCTGGAAGTTTAGGGGATTTCGACCCACAGTGTATCACCACCTCGAACGTAAAAAAGGTCATGAAACCGTGCTTGTTGCAAACTAAGCGACAATTTGAAGCCCGCCGTGAAATTTCTATAGCGGCGGCCACCTTGCCCACTCTTTCCAATTTTCGCTAAACTTACACCGACATGAAGCTCCATCCCGACGCACAAAGTAGCCTGAATACCGTCACCGCCTACGGTGACACATTCGTCGACATTAACGCCCAGCGTTTTGAGTCAAGCGTCCTGGTTCAACCAGAAGGCATCATTGAGACCCTTCCCCATAAGGCTTTCCTCGAAATGGATGAGCCCTTTTTCGCGAAGCTGGCCGAGCTCCAGCCTGAGTTGGTCATCCTCGGAACCGGCCAAAAGCAACATTTCCCGCACCCCAGGCTGACCCATGCCTTGATCGAGCAAAGAATTGGTCTAGAGAGTATGACCACGGCGGCGGCAGTTAGAACCTACAATATTCTGATGGCGGAGGGCCGCAAGGTATTGGGAGCTTTCTTGATCGAAGGCACAACACCTAAGACATCGCCCTAAATGCAGGCTTTCATTGTTATTGATCAAGACGCAAAACGAAGATATTTATGCCCGTAAGCCTTGGAAAAAAAGTCGTCGATTTTGAAGCCGCGAGCGCTGATTCGTCCACGTCCGGCGCCTCCGGCACGTTCAAACTCAGCAAGCGTAGCCAAGCCAAGCTCGTGATTTATTTCTATCCTAAAGACAACACGCCGGGTTGTAGCAAACAAGGTTCAGACTTCAGAGATCATTACCCCGCGTTCCTGAGAGCGGGCTGTGAAGTTCTGGGCGTGTCCCGCGACAGTCTCAAGTCGCACGCGTCGTTTCGAGGCAAGTTTGAGCTTCCCTTTCACTTACTCAGCGATCCGGACGAAGCGTTGTGCGCCCAATTTGAAGTCATGAAAATGAAGAATATGTATGGTAAACAGGTCCGAGGCATTGAAAGATCAACCTTCGTCATCGACGCTGACGGCAAACTCGCCCAAGAATGGAGAGGCCTCAAAGTCCCAGGGCACGTGGCTGAAGTGTTAGCCTTTGTTCAAGCGATGCCGTAGATTTCGAGATCCACCGTCTTCGTTCATCCTAAATTTTCCTCGCTCACTCACCTAGATTGAACATTGCATGCCACTGCCGAAAATACCGAACAAACCTGCCGCCTTGCTTGATGTAAGCCATTTCCGCGACTTGAAGCCAACGAAGAAAGTTTCGCCAACGCGCGCGCTTGAAGCTCAGGTACATGATTTAGTCGTTCCTGAAGTCGCCAGCCCGGTGAAAAAGGCGGTGCTCGCCGAAGCACCACCGCTCATTAGCGTAAGCAACCCGGAGGCGCGAATCAGTCGACAAATGAAGAGCCTCGAGGTCAAGGAAGGGTCGCCAAAAAATTCGCAGCAAAGCGGCAAGGCCAAGAGCCATAGGCCGAAATCCATTGCACTCGCGGACGCTTCAACACGACGCCTGTTCGTACTCGATACTAATGTCTTGATGCATGACCCGATGAGTTTGTTTCGCTTTGCGGAGCATGATGTTTTTATCCCCATTATGGTTTTGGAGGAATTGGACAATAACAAGAAGGGTTTGACTGAGGTGGCCCGCAATGCGCGCCAAGTCAGCCGCTCCTTGGACAGTCTGATTGCCGCGAATGGTAAAACGCTCGAAGGCGGGATTCCGCTGTCCGGCCTAGGTAACCGCGACGCTACTGGACGACTCTATCTCCAGACTCAGGCGCTGAGCTCTATGTTGCCTGCAAACTTGCCCATCGGCAAAGCCGACAATCAGATTCTTGGCGTCGTGAAAGCTCTTGGAGAGCAATATCCCCAGCGACAGGTCGCCCTGGTGTCGAAAGACATCA
>JANLRI010000041.1:0-3087 GCA_031361565.1 Betaproteobacteria bacterium
TACGGCTTGTCCAGTTATGTATGGACCGAGAATATTGGTAAAGCTCACCGGGTTGCTGCCGCGGTTGAAGCGGGCATGTGCTTTGTGAATAGCCAGAACGTGCGCGACTTGCGTCAGCCGTTTGGCGGAGTGAAGGCGTCAGGCACTGGACGTGAAGGCGGCACCTGGAGCTTTGAAGTATTTTGTGAGCCCAAGAACGTGGCGGTATCGATTCAGCCGCATCATATTCCGCATTGGGGGGTTTAGGTTTTGCTGCGGACTCACAGGGTTTCGTCGCACAAACTTTAGTCGGATGCTTCAGCTTTGAAATGGAACTAGTTCAAGCCTCACCGCCTGCCCAAGCGCGGCCGCCGCACTGGCGAGTGTCGTTAGAGTCAAACTAGTATCGCTATCATCAAGTAAGCGGTTCAGCGCAGCGCGGCTGGTGTCCTAATGTCCTCGCCAATGGATAGGCGTTCGTGCGCAGGCAATCCTTTAATCCACTCTCTCACTAGTTCAGCGTCAGATGGAGTCGCGTAAAAATGAACGGGATCATAACGAAATTTCGGAGAATCTAGAATCGTTCAGATTGGGTCTCTGCACAAGCATCTCTTAGACCGCACAGCCTAGCCTCAATGGCCGATTTTCCTAGCTTCCGAATGTAGTCACGATCAATTGGCACATCTATTCAAGATTTCGGTTTGCGGCTTTGGTGTGCCGCAAACAAAATGACTAAAATTTCCGCATGTCGCGATTGAAGAGCCCGTGCTTTTCAACATATTTGTTATAGGCTTGGATTCCTACATTATTTTGCCGCTTCCAATTTTGGCGTTCCGTATCTTGAACAAGATTGGCCAGAACGGCCTCAAAGGTGGCAGACAAATTGATATCGAGAGCTTTCGCCTTGGCAAGGAGATCTCCGTTGATACTCAAGCTTGTCGGTTTTTTCGCAGCTGACACATCAAAAACAGTACTCATAACATTCACCTTTGGAAGCTTAGATGCGCGTATCTTGTGCGAATAGGGCGCGTTGCGCAAATCCGGTTTTTACTAGTCGACTGGGCTTGAAGTGACTAGTCCTCAATCGAAGACAAAAACTGTATCAGCTCCGGTGTCTTTGGCTTACTGAAAATCTCACTAGGCGTTCCCATTTCATGCACCCTGCCCTGGTGCATAAAAATCACCCGGTTGCTCACCTTCCGGGCGAAGCTCATCTCATGAGTCACCATGAGCAAGGTCATGCCTTCCGTGGCAAGAGTTTCGACTACTCGCAGCACCTCGCCGACCAATTCCGGATCGAGCGCAGAGGTAATTTCGTCACACAGAAGGACAGCAGGCTCCATCGCGAGCGCACGCGCAATGGCCACTCGTTGTTGCTGACCGCCCGACAATTGCTCCGGCATGGCATCGAATTTTTCGGCGAGACCCACCCGCTCAAGGAGGCGTTTGGCTTGTTCAATCGCCACGGCTTCTGAGCTCTTTTTTACAAGGCTCGGAGCCAGCATGATGTTGCGACCCGCGTTGAGATGCGGGAACAAATTAAAGCTCTGAAAAATCATGCCAACTTTTTGCCGCAGCTCGCGCATCGCAGCGGGGTCGCTATGTTTTAAGGGCTGACCGGCGACTTTTAGCTGGCCGGATTGAAACACTTCCAGACCATTAATACAACGCAACAGCGTACTTTTACCTGAGCCACTTTTTCCGATTATGGCGATCACTTCACCGGGCTGCACCTCGAGGTCGATGCCTTTGAGCACTTCGTTCGTCCCAAAGGATTTACGCAAACCCTGGATTTCAACGATGGACGACATTCAATTTCCTCTCGAGGGTTTTGGCGTAAAGGCTGATGGGAAAGCACAGCGCAAAGTACAACAAGGCGACGCAGCTATAGACCACGAAGGGGCGAAAGGTGGCATTGGTAATCATGGTGCCGGCCTTGGTCAATTCCACAAAACCGATCACCGACGCCAGTGCGGTTCCCTTGATCACTTGAACTAAAAAGCCAACGGTGGGTGCAATCGCGATTCGGCTTGCTTGCGGTAACACAACGTAGCGCAATTGCTCGCGAAAGTTCATGGCCAAACATTGCGCGGCTTCCCATTGGCCCTTGGGTACGGCTTCGACACAACCTCGCCAAATTTCGGTGAGAAAGGCACTGGCGTAGAGGGTGAGCGCCACCGCTGCCGAGGTCCAGGCTGAAGTTTTAATGCCAAACAAGGCCAAACCAAAGTAGGTAAGAAAGAGCTGCATGAGGAGCGGCGTGCCTTGGAAGACTTGCACATAAAGCCCCACTAGGCGCTCCGCCCAGGGGGCGCGCGTGAGGCGCAGGACTAGGAGCAAAAGTCCAACCAGCCCACCGCCTAGAAACGCGATCAGCGACAACGCCACCGTCCAGCGCCCGGCCAGTAATAAATTTCGGAAAATATCCCAAAGGGAAAAATCAACCATGCGGGGCGACTCTTGTCGGCAGTCTTACTCTGGTGTAGAAAGCCACTCTAGCGTCCGAACAAAAATCGAGGGCCAAGCCAATTGAGAAGCTTGCGAACACCGATCGACAGCAGGAGATAAATCCCGGTGGCAATGATGAAGGCCTCGAAGGCCCGAAAGTTTCGGCTCTGAATCAGGTTGGCTGCATAGCTCAACTCTTCTGTGGAAATTTGACCGCACACCGCCGAACCCAACATCACAATAATAATTTGGCTGACCAAAGCTGGCCACACCTTACGCAAGGCGGGTGGTAGCACCACTCGCGTAAAGATTTGGCGCGGATTCATCGCTAGGCTCAGCGCCGCTTCCACCTGCCCCTTGGGAGTGGCTTCAATGCCGGCACGAATAATCTCGGCGGCATAAGCTCCCAAGTTGATCACCATCGCCATCACTGAGGCGACTTCCGGGCTCAGCCGCACACCGGCTGCCGGCAGACCAAAAAACACAAAAAACAATTGAACGATGAAGGGCGTGTTGCGAATCAGCTCGACATCATCCGGTGGGGTTTTGGCTGGGCTGCGGTTGGGGATCGGGCGGCTAACAGGGCATGGCGAGGCGGCCGCCGGGCAGCGGGAGGGGCACTGTTGCTGGGGTGCTGGCCATCGGGCCCACCCCCCGGAG
>JANLRI010000084.1:0-4098 GCA_031361565.1 Betaproteobacteria bacterium
TTTAGGGTCGCTGTAGTCGAGCGAAAGGATTTGGCCTTCAGTGTTTCTGAGTTCAACAATCCCAAAGGCTTGTTGCAGTGGCGCCATCTTGGGTAGCTCACCTTGGCCGCTGGCTAGGTGGGCCTGAGTGATGGCGCTGACCTCAAAGTTTCTGCCCGCCAGCGCCAGTCTTTGGTTGAGTTGAAGGCTCGCATAAGCGGGGAAGGCCCCACTTGCCAATACAGCTTCCATCCAAACAAATTGGCCATTGTCCTCCGAGAGCCAAGCGCCTGCGGCCTGAATGTTTGTGCTCGCGCCTTCAGATAATTCTTGGCCCGCCGCGCCTGCGTCAAAAGCATGCTCAAACCAGCAGTACCACTCGTTCCAAATGCCCTCTTTCCAGGCATATTGGAGTCGCCCCACCACGGTGAATGGCTTCCCCTGAAACTGTCCGGTGACTCCGAGCTGTAAGGGGCTGTAGTCCTCAAACAGGGCGGAAAGTTTGCCCAGTGATTTAAGACTTTCACCGTCGCGCACCACGGTGGTTGCACAGTAGCCGCACACTGCATGCGTCGAGGCGGCGCTGCGAAACTCAATCGGTGCGCCGCAGCCCGGGCAGCTAGATTGCCAGGCGCGTTGTGACTTGCCGCTAGAGGTGGCCATTCAGACGATTAGCCGGAGGGCTTCCTCAACGAAGGCTCTAGACGAGTTTCTTCAGCAGCTCGGCCTTCTTGGTGGAGAACTCTTCCTCGGTGAGGATGCCCTTGCCTTTAAGTTCAGCAAGCTTTTCAAGGGTCGCCATGACCTCTTCCGGCTTCAGCCCGGTGCTTGTTGCTACCCCGACTCCAGCGGGAGCGGCATGTAAGCCAGCCTGCAAATTTTGTGCGAGTACCTGGCCCAGCGCGACCCCCGCCCCGAGCCCCATCGCATCGCCCGCGATACCGCTACCAGCGCCGCCGCCTTGCACCATCGATGGAATCGCCTGTGCAGTCTGATACTGCATAAACTTACCCATGTCGTTGCCGACCATGCCCATGCCAATGCGCTGGTCCAAGATCTTTTGCAGCTCCTCCGGCAGGGAAACGCTTTGCACCGTCATGGTGTCCAGCTTGAGGCCGATCGTCTCGAAGCTCGCGGAAATTGTCGACTTGAGAGCCTCGGCCATGGCAATTTGATTGGCCGCCAAATCAAGAAACGGCACGCCACTTGCGGCCATGGCGTTACTAATATTTTGAAGAATCAGGCCCTTCAGTTGGCCGTCGAGCTCTTCAGTTAGGTAACGATCTCGAGTGCCGCTGATTTGCGTGTGGAACTTGCCCGGATCCACCAGATGAAAGCTGTAATTGCCGAAAGCCCGTACCCGCACCGCGCCAAAATCTTTATCGCGAATGGTCACTGGTTGAGGGGTGCCCCATTTATAGTCGAGCTGGGCGCGCGTGGAGAAAAAGTAAACATCGCTCTTGAAGGGCGATTCGAACAACTTATCCCAGTTTTTGAGATAGGTGAGTACCGGCAGGGTTTGGGTGGTGAGCTTATGCATGCCGGGCCCAAACACGTCCGCAATCTTGCCTTCGTTCACGAACACGGCCATCTGCGACTCTCGCACGGTCAATGATGCGCCGTTTTGAATCTCCATGCCTTCCATGGGGAAGCGCCAAGCCAAGGTGCCATCACCGTCTTCAGTCCATTGAATAACGTCAATAAACTGCTTTTTGATGAAGTCCATCAAACTCATGATCGCTCCTTGGTGTGCGGGTTAGAACTTAGCTATTAGACCACTTTCAGGGTGATCGGCTCAAGCCCCGCCACGCTGCCCAGCATCACATCGCCTTTCACGACCGCCGCCACGCCTTCAGGTGTTCCGCTGTAAATCAAGTCGCCGGGTGCCAATTCCCAAGCCGCAGACAAATGTTCAATAATTTCACCGATATTCCAGATGAGTTTGGTGACGGTGCTGCGCTGCTTGTCTTGGCCGTTTACCCGCACAAAAATCTCAGCGTTTTCGATGTCTCCCGCGCCAGCGGCTGGGGTGATCGGACCAATCGGTGCGCTATCGTCAAAGGCTTTGCCAATATCCCAGGGGCGACCAAGCTTCTTGGCCTCGCCTTGTAGGTCGCGGCGCGTCATGTCAAAACCCACGGCATAGCCGTAAATATGGTTCTTCGCGTCGGCGGCCTTAATGTTTTTTCCGCCCGTTCCGATGCACACCACCAGCTCGATTTCATGCTGAAAATCTTTGGTCAGGCTAGGGTAGGGCAGATGGACCGTTTCACCCTTAGGCACGACCACGACTGCGTCCGCAGGCTTCATAAAGAAAAAAGGTGGCTCACGACCGGTGAAGCCCATTTCTTTGGCATGCTCTACATAGTTGCGGCCAACGCAATAAATGCGGTTTACCGGAAAAGTGTCGGCGCTTCCCAAAACAGGGACAGTCACCGTTGCGGGAGGGGTAATAACGTAGCTCATGAACTTCCTAGGCGAACAAGTGGGACGGGCTATTCTAAGTCACCCGGCTAGACCAGCTCGCTAAGTCATCATACTAGGTTGCCCACGCTTTGGAAGCCATTCAGCCAGTCGGCTTGGCGACTAGCTTTTTGACAAGGAGATTCGCTGATGTTGCGAGCCTAAAAAGTGGCATCAGTACCAGCCGCGGTGTTGACCGTGATGCCCGTGATGGCGTCGGTGGCCATAGCCGTACTCTGGATTCCCATAGTAGCCTGGAGCCACGATCACCGGGGCTGGCTGACGAACGATGTACCCAGGCTGATTCACAACAATCGGGGCCTGATAGACGACCTGGGGCTGCTGGTAGATGACCTGCGGCTGTTGGTAAATGACCTGGGGCTGCTGGTACACCACTTGAGGTGGGTAGTAAGGTCGGCCGACCGAGATCGAACCGTAGACCCCGGGCGCCACTACACCGCCGATGTTGAGCGCCACATTACCGTGCGCTAACGCGGGTTGGCTGGCCGCCAGGCCCAGGCCCAAAAACAGCCCCAAACCGAGGCCACGGGCCGCTAGAGTGCGGAGCGAGTTTGAAGGGATTGAAGCAGCAGTTTTCATATCTACACCAGCAAATTTGTGACAGTGAGGCCAGTTTGCTCGGGCGAATCGGGGGTTACAAGTACAGATACCTTTTGTTACACGGCTTACAGCGCGCTCGCGCAGGTGAGAGGTGAGCGAGGTTTCATATCGTCCTCTAGGCATGTCGGGAGCGTCGGCGGCTTCGATACAATTCGCTCACTTGGAGAAAACCTATGACCAATACGACTTCCTCTGCCCAACAACTTCCGGCCCGTTACGACCATGTCGGCAGCTTTTTGCGCCCACAGTACCTACTTGAGGCACGTGCCCAAAAAGCGTCCGGCGCGATCAATGCCGCCCAATTGCGTGAAGTTGAGGACCGCGCCATCGCCGAAATCGTCGCTTTCCAGCAAGACGTCGGTCTCAAAAGCATTACCGACGGGGAGTTTCGCCGCACCTATTTCCACATCGACTTTCTTGAGCAACTCGGCGGTGTCAAGACCGATATTCCGGTCACGATCCGCAAACCTGATGGATCAGAAGAGTTGGCCCCACCCGTGATTCGTGTGGTCGACAAGGTAAGGCATGTCAAAGACATTCAGAAAGCCGATTTCGAGTTTCTTCAGCGCAGCATTAAGCCCGCTCCTGGTGTGACCGCGAAGGTGACCATTCCTTCGCCTACGATGCTGCACTTCCGCGGCGGTCGCGCTGGTATTAGTAAACAGCACTATCCCGATCTTGACGCGACGTTTTATGACGATGTGGCCAACGCTTACGGTGATGAGCTGCGTAGCCTCGCCGCTGCAGGCTGCACCTATGTTCAGATGGATGACACCAATCTCGCCTATTTGTGCGACGACAAAATGCGTGAAGCGGCGCGCTCCCGCGGTGACGATCCGGATGAGCTGCCTTATCGCTATGCCGCCTTCATCAATAGAGTCACCGCTCAAAAACCGGCGGGTATGACCCTTGCTGTGCATCTGTGCCGAGGCAACTTCAAGAGTACCTGGGCCGCTCAGGGCAGCTACGAACCGGTCGCCCAAGCCTTGCTAACAGAAATGAATGTCGACGCCTATTTTCTTGAGTATGACGACG
>JANLRI010000099.1:0-14412 GCA_031361565.1 Betaproteobacteria bacterium
TGTAGGCGCTCTAAAGCCCAATCTATTTTGCATGTCGGGTAACAGGGCGGCCATATCGTTCAACATGGTCGTCATCCTCTTTTGCTGAAGAGCGGGAGCAAGGTCTTTAAAGCTCTCATGAATGTCGCCGTGATAAGCGATTTCAAAATTCTTAGCGAGTGTAGTCAGGGCCTGCGGTGCGGCTTTTGCGGCCGAGCTGAGGACATAGAACGTCGCCGGGTACTTTGAGGCCTGCATTAAGGACGCGAAATTCAAGGAATTCTCAAAACCTTCCTCGGTATCCATTTCGATCACTTGGGCTGCGCGCTTCCCGTCGGGCCAGGCAGAGCGCACCGCGACAGCCTCATGGCGTAGCCATTTGAGCGTATCGTCAATCAGAATATGAGCGGCGAAGGGACGCGACTCCCACGCGCTCTCAGCGAAAGCAAAAACCACGGCCCGACTCGATGAATCTTTAGTTTCAGAATAAACGATGCCACCTTCTGCCTTTCTCGAATCGTCGGGAACCCTAGCCCAATTCATGAACCGACCAACAGCCGCCTCACCTTTTAATCGCAGCAGTGCCTCTGAGGTTTTACCCATCCAAAGCCGCTGACCGGCAGGCTGACTTTGATTGAGAGGCGACTCGCCGGTCAAAACAAGCTGACGCGTATCAACCTCGTTTGGCATTTCTGACACACTCGTGGCACCAAGTCGCTCTAACAACTGCCAGCCGACCCACTCGCCTTGTTCATTTCTCGTGCCCGTCGCCCAGGTGGCCAAAACCGAACCTCCCTTGTCTCGAAAACTCAAGATCGCATTGCGCTCGGCATCACTTAAAGCCAAGGCCGAGGGCAGAACAAGCACGCCCGTTTTTAGCTTAGCAAGCTCCTCGGCACTCTTCAAAACTTTATAGCTTCTATTTCGCTCATTGAAATAGTTTCGCCAAGGGTTTAGAAGTGTCTCGTAATTTCCGCCAATTCTTGTAAAGTGTGCACTCGTTTGCGCCGACTCATACAGCACAATCGGTGCACTCGATGAGTCAAAGCCCATCAATCCTTTCGCGCCAATAACCGGTGTAGACCATCCGATCATTACCATGATGGTGAGGTACAGAACCGCAGGAATTGCAAAACCCAAGATCAAGAAGATCGGCAGGTAGGGGCCGAACTGTTGAAAGGGGGAGCGAGATTCGTTGAGCATGATCCTTAAACCGGCTTACTTTGCGCAAGGCCTGCGTCCGCTGCAACGGGACCCGCTGGAACATATTTCGTGAGGAAAATTGCTTCCGCAATTTCTTTTCCAGCTACAGCATCACCTTCAACTTTCTTGGCCTTGGGCTTGCGCTTATCGCGCAACTTAAACGCTGCATAGGCGGCAACGCCGACGATCACCGTGCCAATCGTCGTGGCCAAAATCACCGTCGTCAAAATTGAAATCAGATCCATCTCAAAGCTTCCCTTCGCGGTCTAGTTTTCCCCAGGTCATGGTATTGCCACGCCACTCTTCAATGGTCGCAAACACTTTCGATACGTCAATAATGTTAATGTAAAAGAGCCTGAACATAATCGCGTAATAAATCAAGGCGGGGTCTTCGTCTTCAATGATTACGCAGTAGGCTGCGGCAATCACGTCTAAGGCGGTGAGTTGCAGCCACCAATAGAAAAGAAGCACCGCCAGGCCGTATTGCAAGCCCACATAAATGAAAAACAAGTTCCCGAGAATCGTGGAGAACGGCCACATGATTCCCTCGAACAGCATGTACCACAAAATGAAACAATTAATACCGGCCTTGCGCGGTTGCCAAAGCGACGCACTGTGTTTCGAGGTCGCTTGAAGAATGCCCCGCGTCCAGCGATAGCGTTGCTTCAAGAGATCAAGCAGCCGACTCGGGGTTTCGACCCACGCGACCGCGTCGGGCTCGTAGGCGATATGCCAGCCACGCACCAAAAGCTTGAGGGTAAGGTCGCAGTCTTCTGCAAAGGTATCGTGATCATAGCCGCCGACCTCTTGCAATACGCTCTTACGAAACATCCCGAGCGGCCCGGGAATGATGTTCACCGCTCGCATAAAGCTCTGAGCTTTGCGCGCCATGGCTAAGCCCTCAACATACTCCAGGGCTTGAATATTGGACCAAATATTTTCCCGATTGATCACCTTGACATTACCAGCGACCGCGCCAATTCGAGGATCGTCAAAGTGACGTATACAAGCGCGCAGAACATTTCTCGACATCTTCGAATCGCCGTCCATGTTCAGAATAAATTCACCCAGCGCTAGGCTCATACCGGTATTCAAAGCTTCCGCTTTGCCACCATTGCGCTTGGTAATTACCCGCACGGGCACTGTTTCCGACTCATGAGCAACGGCGAGAGCTTTTTCATAGGTATCGTCTGTCGAGCCATCGTCGATCACGAGAATCTCGTAGTTTGGATAGTCCAAATTCAGGAGAGAGCGAATCGCAGCCTCGATCACTACGCCTTCGTTATAGGCAGGCACCACCAAGGAGACCATCGGCAGCGAGCTTTCCTTTTTGGTATCGTAAATAATCGGTCCACGCTTAATGGCTTCAAGATGGTCCAGGAATGAATAGAGAATCAGGACCGCGTAGCGCGTGATCAGGAGCGCAAGAAAAACCAAGAGATAAATACTAATGGCGGCCAACACATAATGTTCAAAAAGGAGCGCGAACGAACCCTTAGACTCAACCACGGAGCGATAGCTCAGACTGAGTAGAACCGCCAGAGTTACAAGTACGCCTATAGAAATGGCGTACTTATAGTATTTTTTTACGGCCAAAGCTTTTCGACCGTGAAGTAAAGTGAGCGAGCCCTGTAGGGAAGATTGTCGCGCTGGCTTCCCATGGCCCAAAAATTCATGCCTACCGCCCAATCCTTATTCAACCAGCGTTTTCCGCCCGATGACAGGCTCCAACTACGGCCCGCCTCACCAAACAAGCGAGCCCCGACCTGTGCCGACGCGAAAAAGTTCCAATCAGACTCGCCCCATTCGCCCATCACGCCAGCAGTGGCTGATCCATAGCCGTCGGAAGGCGACCAGTAGTTCAGCGTATTGAATTTCGCGTTCCGGGTTTCAATCCCCAAGAGTGGCTTGAAGTGGCTCCCAAGGGGGCGCCAAGCGGGAGTGAACCTCAAAGCGCTGGTGGTGATTGTGTTGCCATCTGAAATATTATAGAAATCAGCGCGACCAAACAAACTACCTGAGGCCAAGGAAGCCGAACCCTGCACCCCTAGGCGTGTGGCCGAAAGATTGGCCGCCAAAGCGGCAGGATTGCTGGACAAGAGCCCCCAGTTGACCCGCCCAACTTCCACTAACACGGGCAGAGTCCCGAGCTCAACACCAGCATTTCCGTAAACCTTTTGACCGTCCGTGCCTAACTCAAGACGAGGTTTAAAAGGTGTTTCCAACATTTTGTAACGTACCGCAAAATCCTGGCGCTGCACCTCTGTGACCAAATTATTGTTACGCACTCGGGTGGTTTCCACTTCCCAGATATTGGCACCGCTTGGATCTCTCCACCGATGATTAATTTTGAGGGTTCGCAATTGGATGTCCGACGAATCGTTGGAGCCACCAAGCGTCACAGTAGTCTTAGGTTTCATCTCCCGATCAGTGAGACGCAGACCTTCAAGCGCATCCTTGTTGGTGGGATCGGCGGCCAGAATTTGTTTGTACATTGGCGCCGACAAATGATCTCGCCCCTGCCATCGATTCAGGTTCGCCAAGCCGAGCATCGCGCTCATTTTGTACTTGCCTTCGATGAGAACCCGGTAGAGTTGTCCCGCGTCTTTCAGGCGATTGGTCCAGGCCAGACTGTTGGCAATATAAAGCTGAAGTTGCTCATCGACTTTCTCTTTCGTAATCAGGGCCAAGCCCGACGTGCCCGTTTCGGCATAGTTGCCGGCCTTGTACAACTCCGCGACACGCAAGGGTTCTCCGCTGCGCTTGATGACTTCCGAAGGGTCAAGGTCCTTCCATTTCTCGCCAGGAATGTATTGAAACGGCGCGACTTGATTGGGGCCACCTATCGGCGCCGTAATCGCAGTGTTGCCTGGAGAAGCCACTTCGGCCGCCCAACTCAGTGACATGCTGAGACAGGCGAGCGCGACTGCGGCGCTATTCGTTCGAAAACGCCCCACATTCACGCCAACACTAGGCATGGAGCTGTGCATGCTACTGGGCAAACACTTAGGTAGAATCAGGCGAGTTGAAAAATTCATTGAAGACTCAAGTGAAGCGATAATTCCAGGCAAGACTACGCGCGAAGAAAAGTGCTTTCCAGCGGATCTACTACAAGCGGCACATTTGACAAGCTGGCCGAGAGCAGTGAGGTGTAAACACGACACTCGGTACCCACCTGCTCAGTGCGGTCGAGGCCTCGACGAGTGACCACGGCGGGACGCTAAATCAGGAAACCAAGGAGCTTCGCTTGGCCTTCGCAATCGCGCGGTGCGCAATCGGCTCGCTTTTCGAGCCGCTCCCATCACGATAAGAATACGAAGGCGCACGCGTGGAATCGAGGTTCTCAGCGCGAAATTCCTCGTCTACCGGAAGTACGCCAAGGATAGTGTCGAAATCAGGCTCAAAGCTTCTTGAGAACCTTTGATTTCGAAGTGAGTTGAGGAACTTAGGGAAATGCGCCAAGGCAATGTCTTTGGCAACAACCACGTTCGCACCGCTATGAAGCAAGAGTTGCTTATGATTTTCATCAACCGAGCGAGTTCTTTCGCGTACTAAAATTTGAACCTGTAGACCCAAGCTCTTACGCAGGCTGTGCACCGTGCGAGCCAAGTCAAGGACGTCATGGCCACCGTCCAAACTTAGAAAAATCATCGCGCGAGGCTTATCATGCGCGGCGTACAGCATGTTCTGCATCCCGTTCACGAGGCGCCACTCCCCCGGTATCGAATCCTTCAAGACATCCATTTCGGGTTCGACGTAGAAATAGTAGTGCGGTGTATCGGAGGATTGTGCATCAAAAAGCATCTCGACCGGGACTGCACCTGCAAAGTGCGGCAAATGAGGGGCTGCTTGCGAAACCGATTGCGGCATCGCCTCGGCATGCATTCTGGTGGGGGAAAGCACCGCTGGCATCCGTACATTCGAGGTGGAGGGCTCAACACTCTGCGGGCCAGCGTCGTCCGACCCGTCCGTCTGGGCCTGACGCTCAACCTCGCGCCTCGAAACAGCGTACAAACCGTTTTCAGCAGTGTAGAGTCGAAAATTTCGAGCTGCAATTACACCAGGAGTGGAGCGCCAGTATAGAAAAGTGATTTCCAATCCATCGCGATCACCTCCGAGTTTTGCAATTCCGGTCAGGTGGTCCATCAGCGTGTTGAGAGTTTCGATCTTTTGCCCATTGGAACGCGCGAACGCCATAAGACCCGTGATTCGACGTCGCTTGAACCATTTGGCGAGAATCTTAATTTGTTGCGAGGCCAAACCGACATCATGCAAACTGAGCACATCATCAGCCTGTTCAAAGAGCAGAAAGCTACCCTCGGGCACTTCAAAGTCTTCGAGCTCTTGCACTAAGCGATCTGCACCGTACCGGAAAATCTTCTTACCGAACTCGTCTTGCATGCTGAATACGGAAAGTCGGCCGTCCGCCAGAGGCTCGGCGCATGAAAACCCACCAGGGATTTCCAAGCGCTGCAAAAACTCTTCTGGCGAGGATGCGGTAATGATCGTACATTGCAAGCCTGATTCAATCGCGCTTTTCAAGCTGCTCGAAAACAAGGGGAAGCGAGCTGAAGGGGTACGAACTTTTAGTGCATACAATCCGCCGCAAATCATGTCCGAACTAAACACGGGCAGACCCTCAATGCCTAACTTAATCGCAAAGTCCACAGCCATAGCGGAGCTCACAACGGCGCTTGGAGCGTTTGACGATTCAGAAATTTCAAATGGATCGGGCGGGTTCATATCCAACTGGGTTTTTATTTGAAGGCTCTTTTAGTAAATTACGGGGGCCTTGACCCACATTATTACGGCACAACAAAAGGTTGCGGGTGGGCGATTTGCCTGACCGGTTGAAAACGATGGATCAATGGAGCGCGCCAGCGCGCAATTTTCATTGCCAGGTCAAGGGCTTTTTCCACACAGCCGCGAATTTGCACCGACAGTCGACCTAGGATTGAAGCGCCTTTTCTCTGCTCGTAAGCTCTCGAGGACATACGCTACATGCCCTTCAGGATCAGGACCCTTTCATGCAACCTTTCATTTCCACGCGGCGCAAAATTCTTGCGGGTTCTGTGCTTGCTTTTGCAAGCCATTCACTCACTTCAAACGCTCAACCTGCGGGCCAACTCTACGATCCGGAACCGCCCGCCGATTCGGCCTATGTGCGAGTACTCATTGTCAATACTGATGCGCCGATGGACGTCGTGGTCGATGGCCGACCCCGCAGCCAGAAGCTCAATGCCGGCGAAGTTGGGGACTACATGGTGCTCACGGCGGGCAAGCATATCATCGCGTTACAGCCGTCAGGAAAACTAGCCGTGGCCACGAGCTATAGCTTGGACGTGGTCAAGGGAAAAGCCATGACCTTGGCCTTTACGTCTCTGAAAGCAGGCGCAGCGCCCACGATCTTTGAGGATAGGGCCAATACCAACAAACTCAAGTCGTTGGTCGCCGCTTATCACCTCGACAGTAAGGCTGGCGCCTTGGATGTGTTAACGGCCGATGGCAGCACCAAGGTATTTACCAACTTGGCTTTCGGCGCATCGAACGCCATTCAGGTCAACCCTATCTCCGTAGAGTTGATTGCATCGAAGGCCGGCGAAACCAACTCTCAGACACTCCCTCCAAAGACCATGCTCAGCATGGCGCAGGGTGCAACCTATAGCGTTTTTCTTATGCCCAATAGTCAGGGCAAACTCACCGCTAAAACGGCGCAAAACAAAACTGAACGCTATACCGGCAAGTGAACCCTTGTATCTAAAACTGCTTTACCCATGTTACCCATCCTACCCATTCGCACTTTTGATCCAAAGGTTATCTCAATGAATAAGAACATTTCCGCAAAACGCAATAACCATAAAATGCTGTGCGGCCTGGCTGTGTCAAGCCTCTTTGGTTTCGGTCCGGTGCGTGCGCAAGATGCACCGCCTGTGGTGATCGGCAAGAATAACGATTGGCTGTTTACACCGTACGAGTTCGCGAACCCAAGCGATAGCGCCGACACACAGGCAACGATTCAATTGCTAGAGAAAGCCAGCAAGCTCTTCGAGAGCAAGGGTATTGCACTCGCGGTAGTGATCGTACCCTCCAAGGTTCGAATTCACGCGGAACAACTTCCAGCAGACAAACCATTGGATAGCTACACCGCCAACAAGTACGACAACATTATTAAGGGCCTTAGCTCAAGCGGCGTGAATGCCATTAATTTGAACAACGCCTTCCTGGCCAGCCCGCATCGCAGCAGCGACACACCGCTTTTCCTGCGCCTCGACACGCATTGGTCTCACACCGGTTCAATGCTTGCCGCCGAGACAGTGAAGGCAGGAATTGAGGCGACGCCACGGCTAAAGGCAGCACTGGCCGCCACGCCGGAGGAAAAGTACGCCTTAAACTGGAGCAAACAAAAAGCCAATCAACGGGCTCGCGATCTGGTTCGACTATTACCGGCGAACGCTCAGAACTACCCTCCCGAACAGGCGCTTACCTTTAAGGTAGCCCGCGAGAAAGAGTCTCAAGCGGGCCTCTTGGCCGGTGGCGAAAATGTGGGGATCACAGTGATTGGCAGTAGTTTCACCAACAAAAACGCAGGCTATCCCGATGGCCTACGCTACACCCTTCAGCGCGAATTGCTCGACATATCGATTCCTGTCGACCAAGGCCCTTGGGTGGGTATGGATGCCTATTTGAAGGATGAAGCCTTCAAGACCAGCAAGCCGAAGCTAATTCTCTGGGAAATCCCCGAACGTGAATTCCGCTCGCCCCCAAACTACAAATTCCGCGATGCACGTTATCAAATGGACAACAACGCTTGGTTCGAAAAGATTGCTTCTTCGCTTAAGTAGCCGCCCATCCCGAACTCCTTGGCTAGGCGAAGCCAAGGACTCAAGAGTTTCGGACAAGAAACCTACAACCCCGATTTCGCGACCCAAGTCGCCTCGTCTTCGAGAGGGCTGCGCAACATCCTCTCGGGCACTTCCCAGATCAGCACCTTGGGCTTGGCCGCTTTGAAGGCGTCATCTTTGAGGTAGGCGGTTATGGCTTGAAGAAAGCCACCGCCATCCTTCGCAGTATTCAACACCTTGGCAGCCAGAAACTCTTGCAAATAGCCCTGAAAGTTGCCGCGCATCGAGTAGGAAGTCCCGGTAAGCACGACCGGCACCGCACTGTCACCAAACAGGCCTTGCTGGGCTTTTCCTGCGCCTTTTTCGATGGTCAGATCCGGCGCTTCTTGATCAGGCTTAGGCCGAAGTGCATTGGGCACTTGCTCTAACCCCATTAAACGAATCAAATCTCCGGGGCGCTCTTGCATCGCTGCTCCAGCCTTGGTCGCGAACTCGGTGCGTTCAATGTCTAGCTTCAGGGCGGCCACCTTCTGGCTGATTGCTAGCGCAGCCAACTTTGCCCCTTGTTGATTCCAATGGGTATCGGTGCGGTAATACAGCGCACTCCCCTTTGAATCCTTGGCAGCCTCAGAGAACGCCGCAAGAAGATTGACGGTCGCCACCTGACGCTCATCCAAAGCCTTCAAGGCATCTGTGTAGCGCGATAGATTGTATGCAGGATAGACTCCGCCTTTCAGTTGTTCAGAGTACAGCCGAGACTTATCGGGTACCAGGGCAAGCAGCAAGCGAACACCTTGACCCTCCAAGCGCTTAGAAGTCTCAGCGATTAAATCCACGCGCGTTTTCAAGGCTTGCAAGGGGTTGGCATTTTTGGCTTTGCCGTCTTCGCCTTCGTAGCGTAATTCGTCAGCGAGAAAAAGCCAATCGTTCTTCCCGACCCGAACCTGATCGCCGCCTCCGGAGAAAAGCTGATAGCGAGTAGTGTTGGCGATCGAAATGAAGGTTTGCCGAAGCGACATTTTTAGATCAAGCTGTTTTTCTAAGGCTTGGGTAGAAACGCCCTCCCGAAAGTCTTTCAACCCTCGCGGGTAAATCAGGCCATCGCGATGCAGAGATGCGCCAATCATCTGATAGGCACCAAAGGCCATTGTCGCGCTAAAGAAAGCAGCGCAGAGCAGTGTATGTTTTGGAGTTGCGGCTAACGGTAAGGCTGAGCTTGACATAAGAGTTAGAACTGAAAGTAGAGGAAAGGGGTAAAGGACTGCGCCGAAAGCGTGGTCAGCGCCCAAATAAAGAGCGGGATGATCAGAAAGCGCAGCGGGGTATGTGCATAGCGTTTTAGAGTCGGTAACACGCAAACCAAAGCAATGCCGACCGCCAAAACGATCAGCCGATCGGGGGTTACGTGCCAGTCCACGGCATCACTAAACCAGGCACCCGGGGCGCTAACCGGATGCAGTCCAAGCATGCCCTTAAACATCTTGCCCGCTTCAGTCAGATTAGCGGCCCTGAAGAAGACCCAGCCGATCATCACCAGCAGCATGGTCTTTAATACTCGTAGCCAATGGGGGATGGGAAGTACTCCGAACTTTTCGCCCCAATAGCGCTCCGCGGCGAGAATGGCGCCGTGCCAAGCGCCCCATACCAAGAAGGTCCAGTTAGCGCCATGCCAAAGCCCGCCGAGCAGCATCGTTAAAAACAAGTTGAGATAGGTGCGAAACACCCCCTTGCGATTTCCTCCGAGCGGCACATAAAGATATTCGCGTAACCAATTCGACAAGGACATATGCCAGCGCTTCCAGAAATCGGTAATCGAGGTCGAAAGATAAGGGTCGTTAAAGTTCTCTGGAAATTTAAAGCCGATCATCAGGGCCAAGCCGATGGCCATGGTGGAATAGCCACTGAAGTCAAAGAACAATTGCACGCTGTAGGCCACGGCCCCTAGCCAAGCATCAGCAAAACTTGGCGTGGGCGCGGCAAAGGCAGCATCGGCCAGCGGGGCGACCGAATCTGCAATGAGGACCTTTTGGCAGAATCCAATCATGAACACCACGCAACCTCGGGCGAATTGGTCCAGCGAATGCACGCGGCTACGAAACTGCTCTGCAAGAAGGTGATACCGCAGAACCGGACCGGCCACCAAGTGCGGGAACAAGGCAATGAAGGCGGAAAAATCGATTAAATTTCGGGCCGGCGGCGCCTCACGGCGGTAGATATCGACAAGGTAGCTGATGGCATGAAAGATGTAGAACGAAAGGCCAATCGGCAATAAAACGTGGGCGAACTCAATTTTTTGAAAGCCCAGAGCAAGCAGGCCGGAATTCAAGCTTTCAACACCAAAGTTTGCGTACTTAAAGTAGGCGAGCGTCATCAAGTTCAATGCGACTGCGACGAACAAGAGCCTGTAGCGTCGTGCGTCGTCCTGGCTGGCATCGATGGCTAATGCGAAAGCATAACTACCCGCTGACACCGAAACCAGAAGCAAAAGAAAATCGGGACGCCACCAGGCATAAAAGCCATAACTAAAAAGCAAAATCAGCGCCGACTTAAACCTGAAAGGTGTCAAATAATAAAACACCAAGAACAAGGGAAGAAAGGCAAAGAGAAAAAGATTAGAGCTAAAAACCATCGTGCCGTTTCTTGATTTTGGCGCCACGCAGACGCAAGTAGGAATCCATCACTTTGCCTTCGTCGTAACCCATCAGAAAGAAGGCCATTCCGCCGAGTTTTTGCTCATCCAGATAGGACATCTTTTTTCCGAGCGCCCACTGGCCTTCATACCAACCAGTTGTCCAGCGACCGTTCTTTTGAAATTGATAATAGGACGAGCCGCTAAGAGCGTCGTTGGTAGCGCCAAAAAACTTGATTCGATCCTGAACATTGGTTTGTATTGCCGGCAAATAGCGCGGATCTACAGGCGCCAAAGTGGTGGTGGTACCCACACCCCGAGTGAGACCGCGCGGATCTTTGTCTTGGGTCGGCCATTCGTACCCGTACAGTGGGTAACTCAGTATTAGTTTGTCTCTTTTAACCCCCAGGGCTAAGGCTTGAGCGACGGCCTTTCTCCATGTGACGCTACCTTCCCCGTCGAGGGGAGCGACCGGCCCAGCATTAGGCCCGGAGCTCCAGTGCGCGTCATAGCCTTGCGCGACGACGTGGTCCACGGCAGCAATCGCACGCTGGTCATAAATTTGAATCTCTCCGCCAATCGGCAGAAAAACCGACAAGCTTTTGGCTGGCTTGTGAGTGCGAAGTATTCTTGAAAGCTCCACCACGAATTGCCGAAATCGAGCTTGCACCGTGATTGGCGCGGCAGAGAAAACCTCAAAATCGAGGTGCAGACCGGCCACGCTTGGATCGCTGACCAAAACCGCAGCTTGCTCGAGAAGTTGACGAGTCGCCGCTTGAGACGAAAACACACTTTGAAAGTCATGCTCATTGAGCACAGTTAACACGAGGTCGAGCGGGGTCGCGCTTTTGTTGAGTGATTCTCTAAGCGCTCCCCATTTCTCGGGCCAACCATTGCGTTCAGTGACCAAGCCTTGCGGACTCACCTTCAACTCAAAAAAAAGGAGCCGATCTATTTGAGCGAGTGGCGCGCTACGCCAACTCTGCGGCAACCACCAGGCGAAGTAGGCCCAGGCCTTGCCGGACTCCGCTGGCATGGCGGCGCTCGATAGCGAGGAGCACAGCAACATCAGGAGTCCAAACCGTCGCAACAGCTTCACGAGGGAGACAAAAGGGGCTGTACCAGATGTAATAAATACCGCGCTCATTGACCTAGGCTGCCCAGGAACCAATCCGCAAGGTACTGAAAATCCAGACTGGCCATACTGCCTGGCAAGTACTCCAGCACTGGCCGCTCATAAGCCAAGGCTTGAGATACCGAGGGGTCTTTATGGATCGCCAAGGGCACGAGCTCAGCACTCGAATCGCTATAAAGCGCATCACGCACTTGATGCGCCAACTTGCTTTCGCTGGGCATTTGATTGATCAGTCTGCTGGCCCCGAGAAAATCATCACGATCACGGGTGTAATGCTCAATCAAGGACGTGATCTTCGGCAAAGTCACGAAAGACGCAGCATCGGCAAGCAGCACCACAATCGCCTTCTGAGCAGCGTTGAGAGCTTGCTCCAGATACACCGAGGCCCCGGGAGGGGTATCGATTAAGGCATAGTCGAAACCACAGGGCAGCAGGCCTTGCAATTTGTCGCGCACCCAAAATGGATTCTGTAAAAGCTCCGTACGAAACTCCTCCAGCTCAACCTCACTCGCCCGCCCGAAGGGAATGAAATGCACACCAAAGGGGCTGTCAAAAAGCGAAGGTATCGCGATGCCTTCTCGCACCAGGCCTGCGATTTCTTCGGAGTCTAGTCCAAGATGTAGTCGCTGACTGTTTTGAGGATCCAGATCAATAATCACGACTTTCTTTTTGCGCTGCGCCAAGGCCACCGCCAAGTTTGCCGTGACGGTCGACTTCCCGACGCCGCCTTTTCCTGAAATGAAAGCGACCGTCTTCATGCTTTCTTCTTGAGCTTACCGACCATGAACTTTAAGGGCCGGTAAAGCGCCGCCGCCGTGAGAACGGCCAAGACTAAGGCCATCAGCGCCACTAAAATTGGGTGGTCCGCCAAGAACCAACGAAGCTTGTTGTACCAGGGTAGTTGGCCCAGGTAATAGGTGTTACTAACTTTGGCATGACTGAGAGACTTCTCATTCAGAACAACGAAGTCGCCTTGAACTGTTGAAATACGCTCCGGGTCGGTAAGAACATCGGTCACTCTTGTAAGGTCAGCAGGCTTGTCAGCGTACAAAAAGACCACACTTCGGCTGGGCTTTAGGGGCGACTCGAAGCCCATCATTGTCACCAAGGTCCCTGGTCCAGAGAGGCTCACGTTGGCCTTAGGTTTCACACTCTCATCAATATCTTGCTGCTCCCAGCGATACATGGGACGCCAATTCACATCGGGCTCGCGCAGGCGCCGTACGCCGTTTTCCACGACCATCGGCAAGCTATTGCCCCAATCGGAAAATAGCTTTTGATTTTGGCCGGTGCCAATCACGATCATGTCCTTGTCTGGAGATTTCGAGACCTCCGCTGCACTGATCACGGTATGTCGGGTGGCAGGGTATCCGGTAGCCTCGCCCATCCGCCCCATGACGGCGAGATAAAGGCCGATTTCTTCAGAACTAGCGCGCTCTGGAAGCACTACACTGGTTTCAGAAAGGTCGGCAAGACGAGTAAATGGGAAACCCATCTGACTGAAGTAGGCAAGATTGGGTAGTGCCGCAAATTTAGGAAAGGCGCTAAAATCAATCGTCGACTCGGCATCAATCGAAGCCACCAAATTGTCTGGCGCAAGTTCGGGACATTCACCTTCTGGTTTAGTAATGTCAAACGTGTAGAGAAGCTGCAATTGGTCTCGCATCGTCACCGCATAGGGTGGCAGGTAAAGCCGGGCCTCCTCGACTGTTTTACGCTGCTCTTTGGCTGCGGCCTGATTGACATTTGAATCTCGTATATCGTAAAGCGCAACCGCATCCACAAAGTTCTCGTTCAGGCTGATCCTAATATTGGAATTCCTGTGGTCCGGCAGGCGGGTCGCACGGTACTTAAGCTGCACCGGTGCGCCCTTGCTTCGCCAGGTGAATACATCTGGGGGCACCCGATAGTTGAGACGAATTGTCTCAGGATGAAAGCCTTTGACACGCAGCTCTTCGAGCTTGGCCATCTCGCCAAACTTCATCGCCCGATCAGTGCGTACCCAGGCAGGTGCATCATAAGGTTTGCGCGGTGCGGGCTCGACCTCACTGAGGATCGAGACACTGCGGCCAGACAGAGTCTTGTGCAGTAGGGCAATCGTACGCGCGGCACGTAACAGCTCCGCCTCGGTACCACCATTGACGAGCAGCAATCGCGCATTCGGGTTTGTAGGGTGAGTTTGCACCGAGATGACGGAGCCAGGCACGCCCTTGTATCCCGCAACTTCCGCGCCATCACTTAAAAAAACGACCGCATTCTCAGGCGGCAAAGTATTCAGATAAGTTGGAAACTGAGCACCACGACTACCTGCTTGAATCCCAAACCATGAGGCGAGTACACCTGCCGCCTTTAATGTTCCTAGGGACGGGCTCGCCGCAAACACAAAGGGGAGTCGGGTGGGCTGGTTGTCCCATTTGTCGTAGAAAGGGGCGGGCAAATGTTTGAGATCTGGCGCAATCGGACGAGGCGCAAGGGTTAGCTCTAATTTCGTAAGTTCGTTGACGGTCAACCACACCGACGCGTTCACCCCCGGACCACATTTGCCACCCGACAGCCCTACAAAATTGATGCGCAGCTCGTTGTAGTCACGAATGGCAGCGGTTTCAAGGCTCAGCTCTCTTCGC